>NZ_JAPWAG010000001.1:0-223693 GCF_041432775.1 Pauljensenia sp. 20925_1_34
ACAAGCGTGCCGTCCCTCTCGTTTCACACCCATACACCCACTACCTGTGGAAATGTCGTCTAGACTTGGGTGGTTGAACGCGCTGCACGCGCACCACAGACAAGAGCGCCCTCGCGCGCAGGAATAGAGGTTTAGCACCATGGCAGAAGAGACTCAGGGACGCGGCGGATTCGGCCGTGGTGACTACTCAAAGCGTCAGCCTCAGTGGCGCGATCGCAACGACCGCCGTGACGATCGCGGCGGTTACCAGAACCGTGACGATCGCCGTGGCGGTTTCGAGGATCGCGGCCGCGGTGGATTCGAGAACCGTGATGATCGTCGCGGTGGCTATCAGCGTCGCGATGACCGTGGTGGTGAGCGCGACTTCCAGCGTCGTGACGGTGATCGCCGCGACTTCGGTGGTCGCGATGATCGTCGCAATGATCGTGGTGGTTTCCAGCGTCGTGATGATCGTCGTGGTGGTTTCGAGGATCGCGGACGCGGTGGTTACCAGCGTCGTGATGACCGTGGTGGTTTCCGTCGTGATGATCGTCGTGATGGTGAGCGCGACTTCCAGCGTCGTGACGGTGAACGCCGCGACTTCGGTGGTCGCGATGATCGTCGCAATGATCGTGGTGGTTTCCAGCGTCGTGATGATCGCCGTGGTGGTTTCGAGGATCGCGGACGCGGCGGTTACCAGCGTCGAGACGACCGACGCGGCGCCCCTCGCGACGATCGCCGCGACGGCGGCCGGTTTGAGCGTGATGCTCGTGGCCCTCGTGGCAACGACCGCCGCAAGGACACCAACTACCAGAACTACTCGTCGACCGACGAGTATGTGTCCCCCAACGCGAATGAGCCGACGATTCCTGCCGGCGTGAGCGCCTCCGAGCTTGATGGCGATGCCGCGCGCGCACTCATGACGTTGTCCGGTCCCAACCGCGACATCGTCGCCCGCCACCTCGTGATGGCTGGCCAGTTGATCGACCTCGACCCCGAGGCCGCCTACCAGCATGCGCAGGCTGCCGTGAGCCGCGCCGGCCGCGTCGACGTTGTCCGCGAGGCCGCTGCTCTGACCGCGTATGCCTCGGGCCGATATGAGGAGGCGCTGCGCGAGGTTCGCGCCGTGCGCCGTATGCGCGGCGACGAGTCGCTGCGCGCCGTCGAGGCCGATGCCGAGCGCGGTCTGGGACACCCCGACAAGGCCGTCGACATCATCGACGCCACCGATGCCTCGTCCCTTGAGCTGGCCGAGCAGGTTGAGCTCGTGCTCGTTTCCTCCGGCGCGCGTGCCGACCTGGGACAGTCCGACGTCGGCCTCGTGATCGTCGACGACGCGCTGGCCGTGCTGCCGGCTTCGGCTGACGACGAGCTGCGCCGCCGCCTCATGGAGGTCAAGGCCGAGCGCCTGACCGAACTGGGCCGCACCGAGGAAGCCGAGGCCGTCATCGCCGAGATGCCCGCCGAGGTCGAGGACACCGACATCATCGACGTCGCCCTGTACCAGGACGCCGACGTTGACAACAAGCGCTCCCCGCTGCGCGGCTGCGAGACCGCCCTGGCTGAGGAGTTCGACTGCGCGCTGCTTGACCTGGACGGCACCGCCTGGTCCGGCGACGAGCGCATCGAGCACGCGGCCGCCTCCGTGATCGAGGCACGTACGATGGGCATGACCTCCGCGTTCGTCACGAACAACGCGATGCGCACCCCTCAGCAGGTTGCCGACAAGCTCAACGGTATGGACTTCGAGGCGACCCCCGACATGGTCATGACGTCGGCCATGGACATCGCCGCGATCATGGCCGAGGAACTCGAAGAAGGCGCCAAGGTGTTCGTGCTCGGCGGCGCCGGCCTGCGCCTCGCCCTCGAGGAGCAAGGCTTCGTGCTCGTGGATTCCGCCGACGACGAGCCTGCCGCCGTCGTTCAGGGCCTCGATAAGGAGGTCAACTGGGCCCTCCTGTCCGAGGGGGCCTTTGCGATCGAGCGCGGCGCAGCCTTCTACGCCTCCAACCTCGACGCGACGCTTCCTGTCGAGCGCGGGCAGGCCCTGGGCAACGGTTCGCTGGTGCGCGCGATCCAGCACGCTACCCGCAAGCGTCCCACCGCCGGTGGCAAGCCCGAGCCTGGCATCTACCGCCGCGCGAGCGAGCTCGTCGGCGCGAAGAACCCGATGGCTGTGGGCGACCGCCTCGAGACCGACATCATGGGCGCCGTCGCAGCTGGCGTGCCTGCGATGCACGTCCTGACCGGCGTCCACCAGGCTCGCGCGGTCCTGCGCGCTCCCCGAGGCCAGCGTCCCGCCTACCTGGCGATTGATATGCGCGGCCTGCTCGAGGCCCACCCTGCTCCCAAGCATCACCGTGACGGCACCTGGACCTGCGGTCTGTCGCAGGTTGCCAAGGTGACGCGCGCCGGCGTGCTCACACTCGACGAGGTTGAGCTTACCGACGATGTCACGATCTCCATCGACTCCTACCGCGCGCTCGCCGCGGCGGCCTGGGAGTGGGCGGATGGCTCCGGTAACCCGGTGACCTGCCCCGAGATCACCGTCGTCGACAACGACGACCCCGCCGGCATCGTGGTCGCGCCCGAGCCTGTCGTCGAGGAAGCCTCTTCCGAGGAGGAGTACTCCGAGGGTGCGGCCGCCGATGAGCTGCCCGAGCCCAGTGCGCAGACCCCCGCCTTCCTGCCCGGTGAGGAGGAACTCGAGGCGCTGCTTGAGGCCACGGCCGACATGGACGACGAGGCCTGATGGCCCTTCGTGAACAGACGGCCGCCCGCCTGGTCGGCTTCGATGAACTCGGCGCCACGATGCAAATCTCGACGCTCGAGGCCATCGAGGCCGACCTGCGGCGGGCGCTGTCAGCCGACGTGCCCGCGGGAGCGCACGTTCCCGCGGGCACGTCGGAGCGCGTGAGCAGGAGAGGGACACCGCGTGAAACTGCGACGGATTGATTCGGAGTTGGTGCGCCGAGGCCTGGCGAAGTCGCGCTCGGCCGCCGCGCAGATGGTCGAGGAGGGACGCGTCAAGCTCGACGGCCAGGTGGTCCTCAAGCCCGCGCGTCAGATGGACCCCGCTCAAGCCATCGTCGTCGAAGAATCCGACGACCCCGAGTACGTCTCGCGCGGCGCGCACAAGCTCGCGGGCGCCCTGGACGCCCTCGGCGAGAAGGCTCCCCTCATTGAAGGCCGCCGGTGCCTGGACGCCGGCGCATCCACGGGTGGCTTCACCGACGTGCTGCTGCGTCGGGGCGCGGCATCCGTCGTCGCCGTCGACGTCGGCTACGGCCAGCTTGCGTGGAAGCTTCAGTCGGACCCCCGCGTGGAGGTCCATGATCGTACCAATGTGCGCACCCTGGACCCTGCATCGGTCGCGCCCGCCCCAGGCCTCGTCGTGGGCGACATGTCCTTCATTTCGCTCACCCTCGTCCTGCCCGCGCTGGTGGGAGCGGCCGCCCCCGACGCGGACTTCCTGCTCATGGTCAAGCCGCAGTTTGAGATCGGGAAGGAGCGGCTGGGCCACGGGGGAGTGGTGCGCAACCCAGAGCACCACGTTGAGACTGTCGACAACGTTGCTCGATGCGCGATGGGTCTGGGTCTCGACATCGCGGCCATCGCGGCGTCGCCGCTGCCCGGCCCCTCCGGCAACGTCGAGTATTTCCTGTTCATGCGTCGCGCGTACCCCGATCCGATCAAGGCGGATGAGCTGACGGACTACATCCGTCGCGCCGTCGCCGAGGGCCCCGCAGGGAGGAAGTCATGACACGTGTCCTCATGGTGCGTCACCGCAACCGAACGAACGCCGTGACCAGCGCTGTGACGCTGACGCATGCGTTGGCCGAACACGGCATTGAGGTCGTCGAGGACGCGTCCTCGGGCGGCATCGACATGGTGTTGTCGATCGGCGGCGACGGCACCTTTCTGGTGGCCGCCTCGAGCGCGCGTGCGCTGGGCGTGCCCCTGCTCGGCGTCAACGCCGGGCACATGGGCTTCCTGACGGAGCTCGGCTCGACGGGCACGGGCGACCTGGCGCGCAAGATCGCGCAGGGCGACTTCACGGTGGAACAGCGCATGACGCTGGATGTCACGATGGAGCGCACGGACGGTTCCAAGGCCTCGGACTGGGCGCTCAATGAGGCCGTCATTATGCACACGGACGTCGCCCACCCGGTGCACTTCGCGCTCGTGGTGGACGGCCAGGAAGTGTCGACCTACGGTGCGGACGGCATGATCCTGTCGACGCCCACGGGCTCGACGGCGTACTCGTTCTCGGCGGGCGGCCCCGTCGTGTGGCCCGATACCGAGGCGATTGTCGTCGCCCCGCTGGCCGCGCACGGCCTATTTACGCGCCCGCTCGTCGTGGGGCCGTCGGCCTGCGTGGAGATCGTCGTGCTCGACGACATGTGGACGGCGCCCGAAATGTGGTGCGATGGCCTGCGCCGCATGACTGTGCCTGCGGGTGGCATCGTTCGCGCGCGCGTGGGGTCCTCGCCGGTCCAGCTGGTTCGCGTCGATGACACTCCCTTCTCGGCGCGTCTGGTTCGCAAGTTCAATCTTCCCGTGCGCGGGTGGAGGGATGGCCCGCGGTGATTGAGTCTCTCGATATCGCCAACCTCGGCGTGATTGCGTCGGCGCACGTGGACTTCGGCCCCGGCCTGATCGTCGTGACCGGCGAGACCGGCGCGGGTAAGACGATGGTGCTCTCGAGCTTGCAGCTGCTCCTCGGTGCGCGCGCGGACGCGGCGCTTGTACGCAGCGGGGCCGACCGCCTCTCGGTCGACGGTATCTTCACGGTCGGCGACCAGATTTCGGCCCGCGTGGAGGAGGCTGGCGGCATCGTCGAGGGCGGCGAGCTGATCGTGGGGCGCTCGGTGCGTGCGGCCGGACGGTCTCGCGCGCACCTGGGTTCACGCCCGGTACCCGCCTCCGCGCTCTCCGAGATCGTCGGCTCGATGGTGACGATCCATGGTCAGGCAGACCAGATTCGTCTGACGGGGGAGGCCGCCCAACGCCGCGCCCTCGACCAGTTCGGCGGCGCCACGCATGCCTCGCTCGTGCAGGAGTATCGCGAGGCTTTTCGAGCCGCCGTGGAGATCAAACATCGCCTCGATTCGCTGCGCGGAGACGCCAGCGACCGCGAGGAGGAGCGCGAGGACCTGCGCGCTGCCCTCGAACAGATCAAGGCGCTGGACCCCCAGGTCGGCGAGGAAGAGGACCTGATCCGCGAAGCGTCCCGGCTCGCCAACGTGGAGGACCTGCGTGCGCTCATGGGCGTGGCGCTGGGCTACCTCAGGGGAGACGACCGCGGCGACTTTTCGGGCGCGGTCGAGGCCGCGCGCAGCGCCTACGCTCAGCTCGACGACGCCGCGCGATTCGACGAGGCCGTGGCTGAGTTCGCGGCGCGGGCGCGCAGTCAGGCCCTCGAACTGGACGCGCTGGCCGACGACGTGTCCGCATACCTGTCTCGCCTGGATGCGGACCCTGAGCGACTCGCGCAGATTCACGCGCGCAGGGCTGCCATCAAGGACACGCTGCGCGGCCGGGCGGCCGACATCGAGTCCCTGCTGGTGTGGGCCACACAGGCCCACGCGCGCCTGGAGGAACTCTGCGCCCCGGCCTCGGACCCCGAGGTCGTTGAGCGCGAGCTCGCGGCGGCCCAGCGCCTCGTCCTCGACGTCGGTGCGCGCCTGACGAAGGCGCGCACACGCCTGGCCCGTGAGCTCGCCAAGGGCGTCAACGAGGAGATCCACGCCCTGGCGATGCCTGACGCAACCCTTCACATCGACCTGGAGTCCACCAAGCCGACCTCCCACGGTTGCGAAACGGTCGTGTTCCGCCTCCAGCCGCACCCGCACGCGCCCGCGCGCCCGCTCGGACAGGGCGCCTCCGGCGGCGAGCTATCGCGCGTCATGCTCGCTCTGGAGCTGATGCTGGGACGCACCGAGGCCTCGTCGACGTTCATCTTCGATGAGATCGACGCCGGCATCGGCGGCCAGACGGCAACGGAGGTGGGCGCACGTCTCAAGCGCCTGGCAGACAGCCGCCAGGTCATCGTCGTGACCCACCTGGCGCAGGTTGCGGCCTTTGGCGACCAACACCTCGTCATCGAAAAGAACGACGGCACGACGAACGTCCGCGAGGTCACGGGCACCGACCGCGAGGCTGAGCTCACCCGCATGATGGGTGGGGATCCGCACTCGCAGGCGGCGCGCCGCCACGCCTCGCGCGTCCTGGCCTCCGCCGTGTCACAATCGCAGGGATGAGTGACACACGTTCAACTACAGCAAGCGCCCGCACGGGGCGGGTTCGTATTGACGACCGACCCAAGCACCTCGCGACGCGCCTGGAGAGCGGCGACATCGCCGTCATTAACGTCGCCGACCTGGACAGGGACAGTGCCGCAGCGCTGGTGGCCGCAGGCCCAGCAGCGGTACTGAACGCCCAGCCGTCGCTGACGGGACGCGTCGCCGCCCTGGGTCCCCGGCTCATCCTCGACGCCGACATCCTTCTCGTGGACGACCTGGGCCAGGACGTCATGTCCCTGCGCGAAGGCCAGGAAGTCACGGTCACGGGCAGCAAGGTCCTGCTCGAGGGTACCCTGATTGCCACCGGCAACCGCGTCGAGGACGAGGATCTGGAGATCGAGGTCGCGGACTCGGCCGCCCTTTTCGCCGGCTTCGAAGGCGCGATTGAGGACTACCTGGCCAAGGACGGCCCGACCGTCCTGCGCGGTGAGGGCGTCCCGGAGCTGCCGGGTCTGGCAGATCGGCCGATCCTGCTGGTCACGGACGCCTCGGATGCCGCCAAGCAGCTGCGCGCGCTGGCCCGCTGGCGCGCCGAAGCCGCGCCCTACGTCGTCGCCGTGGACGGGGGAGCGGACGTCGCCCTGAAGGCGCGTCTGCCTCTCGACGCAGTCATCGGCGACGCCGAACTGATGAGCGAGAAAGCCATCCGCAAGGCTGGCTGCTTCATCGTGCGCGTCGGCGGCGATGGCCTGGCTCCCGGTGCCCAGCGCCTGGACCGTATGGGCATCGTTCACTCGTCCGTCACGATGTCGGGCTCCTCGCTCGACGCGGCCATGGTCGTCGCCGCACACTCGCACGCAAGCGCCATCGTCACCGCAGGCGTGTCCTACGGCGAGGCCGAGTTGGTTGACGCTGGACGGTCCCTGGTCGCACCCGCGTTCTTCTCTCGCCTGGCGTGCGGTTCGCGTCTGATTGGTGCCCCGGCAGTTGCCGCCACGTTCCGTCCCCGCCCGCGCGGCTGGACCCTTGTGATGCTCGCGCTCGTCGCGCTCGTTCTCATGGGAGTGGCTCTGTGGTCCACCCCGTGGGGTAATGACCTGCTGTACCCGATCACGTCTTTGTTCTCGTCGCTCACGCATGCTGCTGGAGGAGCCCAATGATTAACTTCCGCTACCACGTCGTCTCGATCATCGGGATCTTCATCGCGCTGGCCGTCGGCGTCGTCCTGGGCGCCGGCCCGCTGCAGCGCACGATCAACACGGGCATGAATCCCTCCTCCTCGGCTGCGAGTTCCGACCCGGCGCTGAGCGCGCAGGCGGACGCCGAGGCCGCGGGCCTGAAGGCCCTGGCCTCCTCGACCCTCACCGGTTCGCTGTCCGGCTCGAAGATCGCCCTGGTCGTCCTGCCGGGTGCTTCCGAGGACGACGTGTCCGCCATTCGCTCGACCCTGACTGACGCGGGTGCCTCCGTCGTCGGCCGTGTCAGCCTGACCGACAACTGGCAGTCCACCTCCATGAGCCAGTACCGCTCGACACTGTCCACCTCGCTGTCCTCTCACCTGTCCTCGAGCGGCGCGAAGGGCGCAAGCGCCGACGGCGTCGTGGGCCACGCGATCATTCAGGTGCTGACCGAAACGGGTCCCGAGACGGACCTGCTGCGCCAGATTCTCACCGACAAATCCACCCCGCTCATGATGATCGACGAGGACCCCGCCGGCGGGGCGACCACGATCGTCGCGATCGGTCCTCGCGCGCAGACGACCGCCACGGCCTCGTCCGCTCCGGCGAGTGCCGACGCGTGGACCGGACTGGCTCTGGCAGTGGGCACCACCTCCGGCGTGGTCGTCGGTGACGGCTCGGGCCGCGACACGATGATCGCCCAGATCCGTACCTCCGGCACCGCCGTCACGACCGTCGACTCGGTCGGAACGACCCTGGCGGCCGTCGACACGGCACTGGCCCTGTCCCACAAGGCCACCGGCGCTCGCGCCTACGGCGTGGGCACGGGCGCGCAGTCCGTCATCCCGACCGTCAAGTAAACCTGACACCTCCGGCACGAGCCCCTGCGATCTCCCAGGTCGCCGGGGCTCGCCCATACCCGCAAGCCAGCCACGACCTCGGGTGTGACACTATACTGAGGTCCGTCCCGGGTACGATACGCCCGGTGCCTCGCAGAGGTGACAAGTCCGCCGAGCGCGCGACGTCGACCCATCACGTAACGACCACAAGGAATGAGACTTTCGATGCGTTTCCTCTCCGCCGACCAGATCTCGTCGATCGAAGACCGCCACACGCCCCACACGGTGACTGAGTCCACGACTGCGTGGAGCGGCCGGATCGTGGACATGGTGGAGGATCACGTCGTGGTCGTCGAGGGCGAGGAACCTGTCGTCCGTCAGTACACGCGCCACCCGGGCGCCGTGGCCGTCGTCGCCATGCGCGGCGAGGAGGGTGCCGAGGAGATCCTGCTCCTGCGTCAGTACCGCCACCCGGTGAACGCCTCCCTGTGGGAGATTCCCGCCGGCCTGCTGGACATTCCCGGCGAGGATTCACGCGTGGCAGCCGAGCGCGAACTCGCCGAGGAAGCCGACCTGAAGGCGGCGCGCTGGGACGTGCTCGTCGACTTCTTTACCTCTCCGGGCGGCTCGACCGAGCCGCTGCGCGTCTTCCTCGCGCGTGACCTGGAGACCACGGAGACCAGCTTCGAGCGCGAGGATGAGGAAGCCACGATGGAGTACGCGTGGGTCTCGCTCTCTGACGCCCTGGACTGGGTGTTCGCTGGGCGCCTGCACAACCCGTCGACGGTCATCGGCATCCTCTCGGCACACGCGGCACGAGGCCGTGGCTGGGAGGGGCTGAGGGAGCCGGGTGCTCCCTGGCTTCGCTGATTACCCGATAATAGGCCGTAAGTCCCTCGACATGTGGGTGGTGTAACACTCCGATACGCTTTTCGCAACGCCTCTTTATCCAAATTAGCGTAGACTTCTTTCCAGAGAAAAGCACGGATTGGAGCGCGCGAGATGCGTGTCGGAGCGGAGGACAGGTGGCTGAAGAAGTAGACGCCACAACCCGTCAGCAGGTGCTCGATCTCATCGTTGAAAAGGGACCGGTCACGGCCTCGGCTATCGCCAAGGTCCTGGGCCTGACGACGGCCGCGGTACGCCGCCACATCACGCTCCTGCTGGAGTCGAAGGAGATCGCCGAGCACGAGCCCGGCGCACCCTCCAAGCGGGGACGCGGACGCCCCGCGCGTCACTACGTGGCCACCGAGCGCGCCCACATTCATCTCGCCGACGGATACTCCGACCTGGCCTCCAAGGCGCTAGGATACCTGGGGCAAGTTGGGGGAGAAGAGGCCGTCGAATCCTTCGCAGCCGCGCGCTCGCGCGAGATTGAGCGCCGCTACGCGCCCATCGTGCGCGACGCGGGATCGGATCCCAGGGTTCGTGCCCAAGCGCTGGCAGACGCGCTCACGCAGGACGGATACGCCGCGACCGTCCGCGACATCGGGGGAGGCACGCTGGCTGTTCAGCTGTGCCAAGGGCACTGCCCGATCCAGAACGTGGCGGGGGATTTCCCCCAACTGTGCGACGCCGAGACGATTGCCTTTGGCAAACTCCTCGACGTGCACGTTCAGAGACTTTCCACGCTTGCGGGCGGCGGACACGTATGCACCACCCACATCCCGGTGGGCATGCCGATCATTCGCCCGGGTGCGAGGAATGTGCGACGCAAGTAGCACACGATTAGGAACGAGAGGTTGACACAACTATGACGCAGGCACCCGCCTCGGGCGCTGAGGACCGTCGTATGACCGATGACGAGATCATCGAGTCCATCGGCGGTTATGAATACGGTTGGCACGATTCCGACGACTACTCCAAGGACGTCCCCACCGGCATTAACGAAGAAATTGTCCGTTTTATCTCGGACGTGAAGGACGAACCGCAGTGGATGCGGGAGCGTCGCCTCAAGGCCCTCGAGCTGTTCGAGCGCAAGCCGATGCCGGCGTGGGGCCCGGATCTGTCTCACGTGGACTTTGACGCGTTCAAGTACTACGTGCGCCCCACGGATCGACAGGTCAACGACTGGGAGGACCTGCCCGAGGAAATCCGTGACACCTACGATCGCCTGGGTATCCCCGAAGCCGAGAAGGCCCGCCTGGTCTCCGGCGTCGCCGCCCAGTACGAGTCCGAGGTCGTCTACCAGCAGATCCAGGAAGACCTGGAGCGCCAGGGCGTCATCTTCACGGACACCGACACCGGCCTGCGTGAGTACCCCGAAATCTTCGAGGAATACTTCGGCAAGTGTGTGCCGGCCGGCGACAACAAGTTCTCGGCGCTGAACACGGCCGCGTGGTCGGGCGGTTCCTTCGTCTACGTCCCCAAGGGCGTTCATGTGACGATCCCGCTGCAGGCGTACTTCCGCATCAACACCTCGGCCATGGGACAGTTCGAGCGCACGCTCATCATTGCCGACGAGGGTTCTTACGTTCACTACGTCGAGGGCTGCACCGCCCCCATCTACGACGAGAACTCGCTGCACTCCGGCGTCATTGAGATCTTCGTGAAGAAGGACGCGCGCGTTCGCTACACGACGATCCAGAACTGGTCGACGAACGTGCTCAACCTCGTGACCCAGCGCGCGATCGTCGAAGAGGGTGGCACCATGGAGTGGGTCGACGGCAACATGGGTGCCGCGATCACCATGAAGTACCCCGCCTGCTTCCTCATGGGCGAGCACGCCCGCGGCGAGACCCTGTCCATCGGCTTCGCCGGCCCCGGCCAGCAGCAGGACACGGGAGCCAAGATGGTGCACATGGCGCCCCACACCTCGTCCTCGATCGTGTCCAAGTCCGTCTCGCGCGGCGGCGGCCGCACCTCCTACCGTGGCCTCGTGCAGGTCAACGCGCGTGCCCGCCACTCCAAGTCGAACGTACTGTGCGACGCCCTGCTGGTGGACAAGATCTCGCGTACCGACACCTACCCCTACGTCGACGTGCGCACCGATGACGTCGAAATGGGTCACGAGGCCACCGTCACCAAGGTGAGCGCCGACCAGCTCTTCTACCTCATGAGCCGCGGCCTGGACGAGAACGAGGCCATGGCCACGATCGTGCGCGGCTTCGTCGAGCCGATCGCCAAGGAGCTGCCGATGGAGTACGCCCTCGAGCTCAACCGCCTCATTGAACTGCAGATGGAAGGATCCGTCGGCTGATGACGACCCCCAACACTATTGTCGAGACCATGAACAAGGCCCACTCGCACGGGGCCGACGCCGAGAAGGCCCACCCCTCGCGCGCGGACCGTCCGACCTCCTTCGACCTGACCGACATCGCGGTTCCCCGCGGTCGCGAAGAGGACTGGCGCTTCACCCCGATGCGTCGCATCGAGCGCCTGTTCGAGCCCGCCAACTACGACGCGGGCGACGCTCCCGTCACCGTCGAGGCACCCGCCCCGGTCACCGTCGAGACCGTTGCCCGCGACGACAAGCGCCTGGGCACCGTCCTGGCTCCCGGCGACCGCACCGCAGTCGTCGCCTGGAACGGCTTCGAGCAGGCCACGATCGTCGAGATCCCCGCCGAGGTCGAGCTGGATGCACCCGTGCGCATCAACGTCTCCGAGGTTGAGGGCACCCGCGCCCAGCACATCGTGATCCGTGCGGCCGCCTTCTCCAAGGCCACCGTCATCCTGTCGCACACGGGCTCGGCTCAGTCCGCCCTCAACCAGACCGTCGAGGTCGAGGCTGGCGACAGCTCCAACCTGACCGTCGTGTCGCTACAGGAGTGGGATGACACCACCCTGCACGCCTCCAACCAGCGACTGGCCCTGGGCCGCGACTCCAAGCTCACCCACATCGTCGTCACCTTCGGCGGCGACCTCGTGCGCCTGTGCGCCGACACGGACTTCCGTGGCCCGGGCGCCGAGCTGAACATGCTGGGCATCTACTTCGTGGACGGCGGCCAGCACCTCGAGCACCGCGTCTTCGTGGACCACTCCCAGCCCAAGTGCTTCTCGCGCGTCACCTACAAGGGCGCCCTGCAGGGCAAGGACGCGCACTCGGTGTGGATCGGCGACTGCCTGATCCGCGAGGCCGCAGACGGCACGGACACCTACGAGCTGAACCGCAACCTCGTGCTGACCGAGGGCGCCAAGGCCGACTCCGTGCCCAACCTCGAGATCGAGAACGGCGAAATCGAGGGCGCGGGCCACGCCTCCGCGACCGGCCGCTTCGACGACGAGCAGCTCTTCTACCTGATGAGCCGCGGCGTTCCCGAGGCCGAGGCCCGTCGCCTCGTCGTGCGCGGCTTCTTCGCCGAGCTGATCAACCAGATTGGCGTCCCCGAGGTGGTCGACCACCTCATGGCAACCGTCGAGGCCGAGCTGGCCAAGTCCCGTAACAACTGAGCTTTAAGGAATACACATGTCGACTCTGCGCATTAAGGACCTGCACGTCTCCGTCGAGACCGCCGAGGGCCCCAAGGAGATCCTCAAGGGCGTGAACCTCACCATCAACTCCGGCGAAATCCACGCCATCATGGGCCCCAACGGCTCCGGTAAGTCCACCATGGCCTACGCCCTGGCCGGTCACCCCGACTACGAGATCACCTCGGGCGAGGCGTGGCTCGACGACCAGCTCATCACCGAGATGAGCGTCGACGAGCGCGCCAAGGCTGGCCTCTTCCTGGCCATGCAGTACCCCGTCGAGGTCGCGGGCGTGTCCGTCTCCAACTTCCTGCGCACCGCCAAGACCGCGATTGACGGCCAGGCCCCCGCCCTGCGCACGTGGGTCAAGGAGATGAAGAGCTCCATGGAGAACCTGCGCATGGATCCCGACTTCGCTGAGCGCGACGTCAACGTCGGTTTCTCCGGTGGTGAGAAGAAGCGCCTGGAGATCCTCCAGATGGAGCTCCTCAAGCCCTCCTTCGCCGTCCTCGACGAGACCGACTCCGGCCTCGACGTCGACGCGCTGCGCATCGTGTCCGAGGGCGTCAACCGCGTCCACGGCGAGACCGGCTGCGGCGTCATGCTGATCACGCACTACACCCGCATCCTGCGCTACATCAAGCCCAGCCACGTTCACGTGTTCGTTGATGGCCGCGTCGCCGCTCAGGGCGGCCCCGAGCTGGCCGACGAGCTCGAAGAGAACGGCTACGACAAGTACCTGGGCCTCTGATACCCGTGCCTATGGATTTCACCGCCGCCGAGCTCGACGCGATCCGATCGGACTTCCCGATTTTGAGTCGCGTCGGGCGTGGCGGCGCGCCCATTGCCTACCTTGACGCGTCAGCGACCTCCCAAAAGCCGGCCAGTGTCATCGATGCTGAGGCCGACTTCTACCGGCGTTCCAACGGCGCGGTCCACCGTGGCACGCACCTGCTGGGCGACGAGGCGACCGACGCCTTCGAGAGCGCGAGGGGCACCCTGGCCTCGTTCGTGGGCGTGTCCCCGACTGAGATCGTGTGGACGAAGAACGCGACCGAGGCCATCAACCTGGTCGCCCTGTCCATGGGACACGCATCGCAGGGGATGGGAGGCTCCGAGTCGGCCGCTCTGCGCGTGGGCCCGGGCGACCGCATCGTGTGCACCCGAGCCGAGCACCACGCGAACATCGTGCCCTGGCAGCAGCTGTGCGAGCGCACGGGTGCCGAGCTGGCCTGGCTCGACCTGACCCCGGACGGCCGCATCGACTTGGAGACCCTCTCGGTCATCACGCCGAACACGCGCCTCGTGGCCTTCACGCACGTCTCAAACGTGACGGGTGCCGTCTCCCCGGTCGCCGCGATCACCGCGGCGGCGCGCTCCGTCGGCGCGCTCATCCTGCTGGACACCTGCCAGTCCAGCGCCCACATGCCCCTCGACCTGTCCGCCCTCGACGTGGACTTCGCGGTCTTTTCGTCGCACAAGATGCTCGGCCCCACGGGCGCGGGCGCGCTGTGGGGGAGGAGGGCCCTGCTCGAAGCCATGCCCCCCGTCCTGACGGGCGGTTCAATGATTGAGTGGGTGACGATGGAGAGCTCGACCTTCATGGCTCCCCCCGAGCGCTTCGAGGCCGGTTCCCAGCCCGTCGCGCAGATCGCCGCGTGGGCCCGCGCCGTGGACTATATGGCGGGGCTCGACATGGCCCGCGTCGAGGCCCACGAGCATGCGCTCACGCGCATGATGCTCGAGGGCATCTCGTCGATCGAAGGCATCACAGTCCTCGGCCCCGACACGGACGTGGATCGCATCGGCGTCGTGGCCTTCGCCGTCGACGGGGTACACCCCCACGACGTCGGCCAGTTCATGGACTCGGTGGACGTCGCTGTGCGCGTCGGACACCACTGCGCGATCCCGTTGCATACCTTCTTCCAGGTTCGTTCCTCTGCCCGTGCGTCGGTGGCGCCCACAACGACTCCCGAAGAGATTGAGCGTCTGGTGGATGGCCTGTCGAAGGTGCGAACCTTCTTCGGCCGCTAGAATTGTGCGGAGTCGTCGGAACCGTTCGGAAAGGTAGCTATGGGCAGTCTTGACCAGTTGTATCAGCAGGTGATCCTGGATCACGCGCGCGAAAAGCACGGGGAGGGAGACCCCTCGGGCCTGGAGGCTTCCTCGCATCAGGTCAACCCGACCTGCGGCGACGAGGTCACCCTGGGCGTCACGCTCGACGGCGACACGCTGGCCACCCTGGCGTGGGACGGCGACGGCTGCTCGATTTCGCGCGCCTCGCTGTCCATGATGACCGACCTGACCGCGGGTAAGTCGGCCGAGGAGATCGGCCGCCTGTACCGCGATATGGAAGTCATGATGCATTCGCGCAACCTGGGCGTCGACGATGAGATCCTCGACGAGCTGGGAGACGCGGCCGCCCTGGAGTCCACGTCGCAATTCGCCAACCGCGTCAAGTGCGCGCTGTTGGGCTGGTACGCCCTGCGCGACGCGATGGCCAAGTCCGGTATCGATATTTCCACCGCGGGCGAGCCCGCCGAGCAGTAAAGGAACAGTTATGAGCAACCCGATGGCTCAGTCTGAGCCCGTCGAGCAGCGTTTCGCCGTCCCCGCTTCGAACGAGGCCGTGGAAGGCGCCGCTGCCACCCGCCAGATTGACGGCACCGACGTCATCGAACAGGGCACCCTGTCGGCAGACAACGTGCTGGAGGCCCTCAAGGACGTCATCGATCCCGAACTGGGCATCAACATCGTCGACCTGGGCCTTGTGTACGGCGTCGTTATCGGTACTGAGAACCAGGTGCGTCTTGACATGACGCTGACCTCGGCTGCGTGCCCGCTGACCGACGTGATCGAGCGCCAGGCCCAGACGATCCTCTCGGGTGTCACCGATGACGTGCAGATCAACTGGGTGTGGATGCCGCCGTGGGGCCCCGACCGCATCACGCCGGACGGCCGCGAGCAGCTGCGCGCGATCGGCTTCAACATCTAAGCGTTTGCTTTGTTTCCTGTCCCCGGTGCCCGTAGGCACCGGGGACACTCGTATGTAACCGGTGGTCACTGGTCCCGCGCCTCCCGTTCTCTTCTGCGAGCGGCTCCAGTGTCGCGTGTCCCGTTCCTCATGATGTTCCGGTAACCTAATGTGAGTCACGGCATGAAGGAGAGGGGTAAGGCCCATGGAGATTCTCGACAACACCGAGGGCAAACGCCTGGGAGACTCCCTGCGTGCCAATCTTGACGACGAGGCGAAACTGTCGATTATCAGCGCGCACTTCAGCCTCTTTGCTTTTGGAGAGCTGCGCGAGGAGCTTGAACGCCTCGACTCCGTGCGTTTTCTGTTCAGTGAACCGACGTTTATTCAAGACATGGGACGGGTCGCGGGGGCGCCGGAGTCTGATATCGCGCAACGTGCGCAGGGTGAGAGAGAACGAGCGCTCGCTGACTCGGCCCTGGAACTGTCGTTGCACAACAAGCTCAACCAGCGCGCTCTCGCGCGGGCGTGTGCATCCTGGCTGAGGGAGAAGGTCACGCTGCGCTCCGTGCAGCGCGAGCACATGCTTCAGTTGACGCCCAGTTACATCGTCGAGGATTCCGCTGTGAGTCCCCATTTGTTTTGGGGACAGGGCGCCACCTTCACCCTGGAGGGACTGGGAGTTGAACGCCGCCCGGACACGCTGACGATGATCACCCATCGTGCGGGGGATGAGGCCAAGGCGCAGGTCGAATTCCTCATGGCGCAATTTGAGTCCGTGTGGGCCGACGACGCTAAGACCTGCGACGTCACCGAGCAGGTCGCTTCGAAGGTCGAGGCGCTGCACACAGACAATGCCCCGGAGTTCATCTATTTCCTGACCCTTTACCACATCTTCCGGCGTTTCCTCCAGGAGAACCAGGACCACAACCCGCGTGAAGACACCGGCTTTTTCGAGTCGGTGATCTGGGGCAAGCTCTATGATTTCCAGAAGGACGCCGTCATTGGGGCGATCCGTAAGTTGGAAAAGTACAACGGCTGCATCATCGCCGACAGCGTCGGCCTGGGCAAGACGTTCGAAGCACTCGCCGTCATCAAGTACTACCAGCAGCTCAACAAGAACGTTCTGGTACTGTGCCCCAAGCGCCTGCGTGAGAACTGGACGCTATGGACGCAGGCGAGCGATGAACGTAATCCCCTGGCTAAGGACCGATTCGCCTACAAGGTGTTGAACCACACGGACCTGTCGCGCCGCCGTGGGAAGAGCGGGGACACCGACCTGGAACACCTGCAGTGGGGGACATTCGATCTGGTGGTCATCGACGAGAGCCACAACTTCCGCAACAGGAGCGCGACCGGGGCGAGCACGAATCGCTACACGCGCCTGATGAACGAGGTGATCCGGGCCAACGGACGCACGAAGGTGCTCATGCTGTCGGCGACCCCGATCAACAATCGCCTCACCGACCTGCGTAACCAAATCGAGCTCATCACGGAGGGGCGCGATGACTACCTCGAGAAGACCGACGGCATCACGTCCATTGACTCGGTGATGCGGCTGGCACAAAAACGCTTCAATCTGTGGAGTTCGCAGGCGCATGGACGTCACACGACCCAGAGCTTCGCCGAGTACGTTAACGCTGACTATTTCCGGCTTCTCGATGCGCTGACAATTGCGCGTAGCCGAAAGCACATAGCGAAATACTACGGCACGCAGACGGGGACATTCCCCACCCGCCTCACTCCACGCAACGTCCAGGTGCCCATCGACGTACGCGGCGAGCTGCCTCCTATCGGGGCGCTCTACGACATGATCAGCGACCTGACGTTCGCCCAGTATCAGCTTCTGTCCTATGTGCGCGAGGACGCTCGGCCGACTTACGAGGCCGACTACCGCGAGGGCTTCGGCAACGACTTCGGCAGTGAATTGCACCGGACAAACGCGGTTGCCGTGCTGATGCGTGTCAACCTCCTCAAACGCATGGAGTCCTCCGTGAGCGCCTTCCGTTCGACGCTGGGCCGCGTGCGTAGTTCCTGCGCCGACATCCTGGATCGACTCGCGGCGCTTGAGGCGCGCAATACCCGTGGGTCCCTCGGTTCCGTAGCGGTGGGTTACGGAATCGAGGGGCTCGAGGACGGCCTCGATGATCGGGATGCTGAGATGTTCGAGGTCGGGGCGCAGGTGCGCGTCGACCTGCGCGACGTTGATCGCGAGGCTTTGTCCGCGGACCTGTCACGCGACATCGAGATCCTCGACGAGCTCATCGGTTACGCCCGCGCGGTGACCCCCGATCGGGATGCCAAGCTCGGCGAGTTGAGGACGCTGATCGCGGAGAAGACCGGAGCTGGACAGATCAATCCGGGTAACAGAAAAATACTCATTTTCAGCGCCTTCGCTGACACCACGACCTACCTGTACGACCAGTTGGCAGCGGATCTGCTCCGGACCCATGGCCTGACGTGCGCCCAGGTGACGGGCACCCGCAACCGCGTCGCTGGGAAGCGGCGGGCGCGAGGTGGCTTCGAGGATATCCTCGGCCGTTTCTCGCCACGTTCGAAGGAAACCAATGCTCTCGCGGACCGTGAGGGCGAGATCGATATTGTCTTTGCAACGGATTGCATTTCGGAGGGGCAGAACCTCCAGGACTGCGATTGCGTGATCAATTACGACGTGCACTGGAACCCGGTGCGCATCGTGCAGCGCTTCGGCCGCGTCGACCGCCTGGGTTCGACGAACAAGCACATTCAGATGGTGACCTTCTGGCCGGACGTCGACCTGGAGTCCTACATCAAGCTTGAGTCGCGTGTGAAGTCACGCATGGCACTGGGCGATGCGAGTGCGTCCGGTGAGGAGAATCTGCTCACCCCCTCGGAGGACATGAACGACCTGGAGTATCGCTCGGATCAGTTGCGCACGCTGCGCAGTGAGACCCTCGACCTCGAAGACATGCGGCGAGGAATGTCGATCACGGATTTCGCGTTGGATGATTTCCGAATCGAGTTGGAGCGCTACATGAACGCAAACCCGGGCACACTGGAAGGCGCGGCGACGGGTTTGCATGCGGTCGTGTCGATCCCGGATGACCTGCGCGGTCAGATGAGCCCGGGAGTGATTTTCTGCCTTGAACGCCGTGAAGGCACCGATGGTACTAGCCGAGCAACCGAGCCGCTGTCTCTGGTTTACGTGCCGTGGGACGCGACGGACGCACCGATACTGTCCCACCCAACGCGTTCCCTGGACCTGCTCAGGCAACTGTGCGAGGGACACCATGAGCCACTGGCCTCACTGTGTGCGCACTTCAATCGAGCCACACGTGATGGTGAGGACATGAGCGAGTACTCGGCGCTGCTGACTCGGGCTGTCGCAGCGGCAATCAGGCAGGGAGAAGAAGCGACCCTGGAATCGCTGTTCACACCGGGAGCGATTGCCCAGGGAGCCTTGTCAGAGGCGGACTTCTCCCTAGTGAGCTTTGTGGTGCTCCTGTGAGCTCCATCGACTGGGCATCGACACTAGCCCTGCCACCCTGCGTACGTCGCTTCGAGCGCACGATTCCCACACATGTGCTGCTGCGTGAGGCGGACCTGACACGCACGCAGCGCGAGGGTCTGCGCAAGATCGAGGGGCTGACTCTCCTGGGAGTCGCGCAGGAGAGCACAACTCGTATCCCCGCGACAGCTGCGATGGATCGTCGTATCGATGCGGTGTTGTTCGTGCGGGCCTCCCTCGGCAAGACGCGCGCATTCGAGTCGACTGCCGCTCTTGTGCACGGCTGTTTTCCGCATCCATCACTCCTGATCCAGGAGAACACCCGCGGCGACGTCTGTCTGTCGGCAGCTCTGACGTCGCGCCGAAAGCGCGCGACGGGGTTGAACGTCGACAGCATGGAAGTGGACAGCAGCATCGCTTTGTGGCGGCGCACGGAGCACGGGAAGGCGTTCCTGTCCGCGCTGGCTTTCGATGCTCTTGATCAGCGCTCGCTGACTCACCTGACCGAGGACATCATGGCGCGAATCCGCTTGGCTCGTATTGCTCGTCTTGTTGGCTTCTATCCGGATCCGGTTGTGTGTCGGAGCTCGGATGTGGTGGAGTTGATTGAGCGCTTGCTTGAGTGCCAGAGCAGGCAGGATCAACTGCGTGCCCAGTGGAAGCGGCACGCAACCACGCAGCGTGAACGCCTGCGGTTACGAATTCCTCTCAGTGAGGCGATTAACCAGACGAAGGCAGCGGTCGATGAACTGACGAGGCGTTTGGGCCGTTGACGCTCACTCAGCGCCCGAGCTTCTCGCGCACGACCTGGGTGACCTTGCGGCGCAGGATCTTGCCCATCTGGTTGCGGGGTAGCTCGGCGATGAACACGATCTGGCGGGGCAGGGCGTAGTGGGCGATGGACTTTTCGGCCCAGTTGCGCACCTGCTCCAGGGTGAGGCGCTGGGCCCCCTCTTCCAGGATGATTGCAGCGGTGACCTCTTCGGTGGCGTCAGCCACAGGCACGCCCACGACGGCGACATCCGCGACGCCGGGCAGGGAGCGGATCGCCTCCTCGACCTGGGAGGGATAGACGTTGAAGCCGCCCGATAGGATCAGCTCCTTCTTCCGATCGGCCATCGAGATGAACCCATCGCGGTTAACGCCGATGTCGCCGGTCTTGAACCAGCCCTCGGAGGTGAAGACGTGCGCGGTTTCCTCGGGCGCGTTGAGGTACCCGCCGAAGACCTGTGGCCCGCGCACGATGATCTCGCCGGGCTGGCCGTCCTCGACGTCCTGCGTGTCGTCCTCCAGGGAGACGAGTCGCAGCTGCGTGGAGGGGAAAGGCACGCCGAGCACGCCGTGGCGGCGCTTGGCGGACAGGGGAGCACCCGTCAGGACGGGCGAGGTTTCGGACAGGCCGTAGCCTTCGACGATCATGCCACCGGTGGCTTCCTCCCACTCGCGCGCGAGCGTCGTCGACAGCGGCATCGCGCCGGCGACCGAGTATCGGATGGAGGACAGATCCGCGCCCGTCTCTTTCGCGCGGGCCAAGATGCGCTCGAACATGGGCGGGACACCCACGAAGAAGGTCACGGGTCGGCGCGCGTGCGCGTCGAGGGCCATCTGCGCATCGAACTTGGGCAGCAGCACCTGGGTGGCAGCCTTGCGCACGGCCGCGCACAGGAAGAACGTCAGGCCGAAGGCGTGGAAGTAGGGCAGGAGCGAGAAGAAGGTTTCGGCACCCTCGTGCAGCTTCCACACCCAGAACAAGCACTGGTTGACGTTGACGCCGATGTTGCGGTGGGTCAGCGGCGCTGACTTGGGAACGCCGTTAGTGCCCGAGGTGTGCAAGATGACGGCGCGATCGTCGGGGGAGGGCAGCGGGTGCTCGGCGTCGATGGCGCGGGACGAGGCCGTGGCCCGGTCCCAGGAGACGGCGCCCGCGGGCACGGGGCCGCGCAGCTGGGCGCGCATGTCGCGTGCGCGCGGGGCGGGCAGGCTGAGCAAGAAACGCTGGGAGGCTGGCATGGTGCGGGAGATGTCCACCGTGAAGACCGTGTCGAGACGGTCAAGGGGGAAAGCATCCACGCACTTTTCCCACACGATCGCCACGCGCCCGCCGTGGCGCTCCAGCTGACCCGCAACCTCTGCGGCCGGGGCCAGCGGGTTGTGCTGGGCGGCCACCGCGCCGATGCGCATGCACGCGTAAAAGGCAACGAAAGCCTGCGGGCAGTTCGGCAGCGAAATGGCCACCGTGTCCCCGGGCCCAACCCCGGCCTCGTGCAAGACGCGCGCGGCGCGCAGCACCTGATCGCGCACCTGCGCGTAGGTGGTGGTTGCCCCGAAGTAGTCCAGGGCGACGCGATCGGGGTAGAGGCGGGCGGCGGTGTCGAGGAGTGCGTACAGCGAGGTGTCCGGCGTGGGCACCTCGTAGGGCACTGCGTCGTAGAAGTCGTGTGCCTGGTCGGTGATGCTACGTGTCATGGCAACCTCCTGTCATCGGCCTCGACTAGTGTACCGAGGGACACAATCCCACTCATACGTGAGGGGTGCTCCAGGTGTCGCACGTCGCAATGTCGCCGGAGTCCAGCCCCTTCTGCAGCCACGTCGCGCGCTGCTGCGCGCTGCCGTGCGTCCAGGATTCGGGGTTGGTCGTCCCCTGGTACTTCGACTGGAGACGGTCATCGCCAATCGCCTCGGCCGTCTGCAGCGCGCCCATGATCTGGTCAGCCGTCGGGGTCTGGAGGTAGGGCGTGCCCGTCGTCGGATCGGGGGTGGTCGAGGCCCAGTGCATCCACACGCCCGCGTAGCAGTCGGCCTGAAGCTCCGAACGCACGCCAGCGCCCTGAGAGCCGGTCTCGCGCGTGTTGTAGGTGCGGAACACGCCCTGCAGGTTCTGGATGTGGTGGCCCCACTCGTGGGCGACCACGTATTCCTGGGCGAGCACCGAATCGGATGCGCCGTACTGCGTCACCATGTCGTTGAAGAAACCGAGGTCGAGGTAGACGGTCGAATCGCCCGGGCAGTAGAAGGGGCCAACGGCGCTGGTCGCCGATCCGCACGCGGTTGACACACTGTCCGAGAAGATCTGGAAATCGGGAAGCTTGTAGGCAACGCCTGTGCCCTGATCGGCGAGCTGGGTCTTCCACACCTCATCCAGCGACTGTGCGGTGGCGACCATGCGGCACTCGACGCGCTCGTTCGCGTCCGCGCCAGTCTGGCACGTCGAGACGTCCACCGACGACGAGGACGAGGACGTGGAGGGGGCCGAGGACGAGATCAGGCTCGTCAGGTCAATGCCGGTGAGATACGAGAAGCCCAGGATTAGTAGGATACCCAGGAACGAGCCGCCGCCGGCACCCACGATCTTGCGGCCTGCGCCAGAGGTGCGCACGCGCGAAGGATCCAGGTGAATGTTGTCGTTGAAGCTCATCGATACTCCTTGTACTCAGGGGCGGCGCCCGGCCTGATATCGACCGAGCATATCGGAACGGAACTCCTCGAAGCGTCCGTCCTCGATGGAGGCGCGAATACCGTCGACCAGGCGCAGCGTGAACCACTCGTTGTGAATGGTAGCCAGCGTGGAAGACAGGATCTCCTTGGCCTTAAACAGGTGATGAATGTAGGCGCGCGTGTAGTGGGTGCAGGTGTAGCACTCGCAGCCCTGCACGAGCGGCGTGAAATCACGCTTGAAGCGCGCGTTCGTAATGTTGAAGCGCCCGTCGGGCGAATAGATCGCCGCGTTGCGCGCCACGCGCGAGGGGTTGACGCAGTCGAAGGTGTCGGCGCCCGCCGCGACGCCGGCGAAAAGATCCTCGGGCTCGGAGATCCCGAGCAGGTGGCGAGGGCGGTCCTCGCCCAGTTCCTCGCACACCCAGGACACGATCGTGCCCAGGTTCTCCTTCTCCAGGGCCCCGCCCACGCCGAAGCCATCGAAGCGCTGGCCGCCGACCTCCATGTCGGCCATCGTGCGGGCAGCCTCGCGGCGCAGATCCTCCCACTGTGCGCCCTGGATGACGCCCCACAGCTGCTGGTAGGGCTTGCCCGCGCGCTCGGAGGTGAGCCTGCGATGTTCGGCGAGGCAGCGCCGAGCCCACGCGTGCGTGCGCTCGAGAGACTCGATCTGGTAGTCGCGCGGGTGCAGCAGGGAGGTGAGCTCGTCGAAGGCGAACATGATGTCGGCGCCCAGCTGATGCTGGATCCCCATCGACACCTCGGGGTTGAAGCGGTGCTTCGTGCCGTCGATGTGGCTGGAGAACACGACGCCATCGTTATCGACCACCGCGTTGGAGGCCTTGATCGCCTGCATCTGCACGGCCGGGTCATTCGGGTCCGCCTTGCCGGAAAACTCCTGGGAGAGGACCTTCTTGAAGCCCGCGCCCAGGGAGAGCACCTGGAAGCCGCCCGAATCCGTGTAGGTGGGCCCCGACCAGTTCATGAAGGAGGCGAAGCCACCCGCCTCGTCGACGATGTCGGAGCCGGGCTGGAGGTAGAGGTGGTAGGCGTTGGCCAGGACCGCCTGGGCTCCCAGGGCCCGGACCATCTCAGGGGTGAGGGCCTTGACGTTTGCCTTCGTGCCCACGGGAATGAAGGCGGGAGTGCGGATAATGCCGTGCGCCGTGTGAATGACGCCCGTGCGCCCAAGCCCACGCTCGACGCCCAGGCGAGTGCCGACCTCGAACCCGCGGTCGGGGCAGTGGGTTCCCGACGAGGCCGTGGCTGGGAAAGGCGCGACCTGTTCGGGGGCGGGGGCGCCGAGCCAGTGAGCGTTCATTGACCAAACACCCCGTCTTTCGCCAGACCCTCGCTGCGGCGGATGGCAGCGATCACGGGGTAAGTCAGGGGCAGGAGGACAACTTCGAGGAGAACCTTGTAGAAGTAGCCGGTCACCAGGTAGTTGATGAAATTGCCCATCGACATCTCGCCGTAGAACAGGATCGTGCAGAACAGGACCGTGTCCGCGGCTTCGCCGACGATCGTCGAGCCGATCAGGCGCGCCCACAGGTGCTTCGAGCCCCACTTCTTGCGGATCCACACGAGCACGTAGGAATTGAGGAGCTGGCCGGCCAGGTAACCCGCGAGCGAGGCGACAACCGCGCGCCACACGACGCCCAGAACCGCCGCAAAGGCCTCCTGGTTCTCGTAGTCGGGGGCCGGCGGCAGGTACTGGACGATGAAGAAGGTGAGCGAGGCCAGGAACGAGGCCACGAAGCCCATGATGATGACCCGCCGCGCGCGGGCAAAACCGTACACCTCTGAGAGCACGTCACCGATGATGTAGGTCAGAGGGAAGAGAATCGCGCCCCCATCGAAAATCAAATAGTGGGTGGATGATCCCACCATGAACGCCTTCGTCGCGGCGATATTGGAAATAAGCAGCAACGCGACGAACGCGACCGAGATGATGTCGAGGGCGCGCGCGGGGCGCGCCGATCCAGACGGGATCGGGCTATCTGACATGGGTACAATCCTCACAATACCGAGATGGAATGGTTATATGCACCACCCATTGTGCCCGCAATTGCTGCAAGGTGGGCCAACAGGACGGGTCATCGGCCGGGTTGATTCGCCCACAACGATCCCTCCCTCTACTCTTGGAGCGTGATTAACGTCCAGGACTTCTCGCTGCGAATCGGCGCCCGCGAACTCGTCAACCACGCGACCTTCCGCATCGACAAAGGCATGTGCATCGGCCTCGTCGGACGCAACGGCGCCGGCAAGACCACGACCATGCGCCTCCTCGCCGGCGAAGCCGACCGCGGGGGAGCGGCCGAGCACACCGGAACCATCAGCTCCAACGGCACCGTCGGCTACCTCGCGCAGGACACCCACGTCGGCGACCCGCACATGTTGGCCCGCGACCGCATCATCTCCGTGCGCGGCATCGACTCGATCATTGCGCGCATCCGCAAGGCCGAGCACGAGATGTCCACGACCGAAGGTGCCCGCCAGCAGCGGGCCATGGAACGCTACGTCAAGCTCGACCAGCAGTTCACCAACTCTGGCGGATGGGCCGCCAACGCCGAGGCCGCCCAGATCGCCCACTCCCTAGGCCTCGAAGATCGCGTCCTCGACCAGACGCTCGACACGCTCTCGGGCGGCCAGCGTCGCCGCGTCGAGCTCGCCCGCGTCCTCTTCTCCGACGCCGACGTGCTCCTGCTCGACGAGCCCACCAACCACCTCGACCACGACTCGATCGTGTGGCTGCGCGACTGGATTAAAACCTTCCCCGGCGGCGTCATGATCATCTCCCACGACGTCAAGCTCCTGGGCGACACCGTCAACCAGGTCTTCTACCTCGACGCCAACCGCGCCCACGTCGACATCTACCACCTGGGGTGGGCCGCCTACCTCAAGCAGCGCGAGGAAGATGAGAGGCGTCGGCGCAAAGAACGCGCCAATGCCCTCAAGAAAGCCGAACATCTCAAGGCCCAGGGCGAAAAGATGCGCGCCAAGGCGACCAAGGCCGTCGCCGCCCAGCAGATGCTGCGCCGCGCCGAAGAACTCTTCGCCCAAGCCGGCGCCGAGATCGTCCAGGAAAAGGTCGCGCGCCTGCGCTTCCCCGACCCCGCCCCCTCCGGGCGCGTGCCGCTCACCGCCGAGGGACTGTCCAAGTCCTACGGGTCCCTCGAAGTCTTCACCGGCGTCGACCTGGCCATCGACCGCGGCTCCAAAGTCGTCGTCCTGGGCCTCAACGGCGCCGGTAAGACCACGCTGCTGCGCCTCCTGTCCGGCATCGAAGAACCCGACTCGGGACGCGTCGTGCCCGGCCACGGGCTCAAACTCGGCTACTACGCCCAGGAACACGAAACCCTGGAAGAAACGCGCACCATCCGCGAAAACATGGCCGAGGCCGCCCCCACCCTCGACGACACGCACGTGCGCAACATCCTCGGCCAATTCCTCTTCCAAGGCGACGACGTCGAAAAACCCGTCTCCGTGCTCTCCGGCGGCGAAAAGACCCGACTCGCCCTGGCCACGCTCGTCGTCTCGGGCGCCAACGTCCTGCTCCTCGACGAGCCCACCAACAACCTCGACCCCGCCTCACGTGAAGAAATCCTCGCCGCCCTGCGCGACTACGAGGGCGCCGTCATCCTCGTCACCCACGACCCCGGCGCCGTCACAGCCCTCAACCCCCAGCGCGTCCTCCTTCTACCCGACGCCGACGAGGACCTGTGGGACGAGAGCTACCTCGACCTCGTCACCCTGACCTGAGCCCGTCATCCACGCGAGCCGTCGCGCGCCCCTCAACGCGCGCGATCCCCATCACCTGCTCGCACTGGGCGACGCCCGAGCGCGCCCACGACAAAGGCCGGGACTGGACAAACCAGCCCCGGCCTCGTTGATTGGCTCAGAGAACCTTGGAGAAGAACTCCTTGGTGCGCTCCTCCTGCGGATTATCGATCACGTCGGCGGGAGCGCCCGCCTCGACGATCACGCCGCCGTCCATGAAGACCACCTGATCGGCGACCTCGCGGGCGAAACCGATCTCGTGGGTCACCACGGCCATCGTCATGCCCGACGCGGCCAGGTCCTGCATGACCTGGAGAACCTCGCCCACCAGCTCCGGGTCGAGCGCAGACGTCGGCTCATCGAAGAGCATGATCTCCGGATCCATCGCCAGCGCTCGGGCAATCGCCACACGCTGCTGCTGGCCACCCGACAGCTCGGCGGGGTAGTGGTCCGCGCGATCCGCCAGACCGACCCGGTCAAGCAACTCCAGGGCCTGCGCCCGGGCCTGACTCTTCGAACGCTTGAGCACCTGAACCGGAGCCTCCATCACGTTCTCCAGCGCCGTCATATGCGGGAAGAGATTAAAACGCTGGAACACCATGCCAATGTGGGAGCGCTGCGCGGCAATCACCCTGTCACGGCGCTCGTGCAGGACACCCTTGGAGTCCACACGGTAGCCCAGCAGGTGACCATCGACGTACACGCGGCCCGCACTGATGTCCTCCAGCATATTCAGGCAGCGCAGCAGGGTGGACTTACCCGAACCCGAGGGACCCAGGATGACGCACACCTCACCGGCAGCAATATCCAGATCGATGCCGCGCAGCACGTGCAGATCACCGAAAAACTTATGGACTCCGCGCACCGCCACCATGGGCGTCACGCCGGTTGCCGTCTCCAGATCCGTACCCGTCATGGTGTTACATCCACAAATTTGAGCTTGCCATTCATCTTTTCGTCCTCATCCGAAGCCGTGCCGTCCGAGGCGGTCTGCCCGCCCGTGTTATCGCGCCGCTCGAAGCCCTTCGCGAAGTGCTTCTCGATGATCGACTGGATCCACATGAGCAGACTCGTGATCACCAGGTACCAGATCGCCGCGGCGATCAGGAGAGGTACCGGGGCAAACGTCGCCTGGCCGCGCTGACGCGCGATGAACGTCAGCTCAAGCGTGAAGGGGATCGCCGAGACCAGCGACGTGGTCTTGAGCATCGAGATCGTCTCGTTGCCGATCGGCGGGACGATGACGCGCATCGCCTGGGGCAGGATGATCCTGCGGAAGATCGTCGCCCGCGGCATGCCCAGGGCGGTCGCGGCTTCCCACTGTCCCTTCGAGACGCTGAGTAGACCCGCACGCATAATCTCCGCCAGGTAGGCGCCCTCGTTCAGGCCCAGGCCCAGGAACGCCATCCAGAATGGCGTGAAGTAGGTGGCCGTGTCGAAGCTGACCTCCCAGCCGAAGGCCGAGCCGAGGAACGGTACGCCGAAGGACATCTGCGGGTAGAGCGTGGGCAGCAGCGACCAGAAGATCAGCTGCGTGTAGATAGGCGTGCCACGGAAGAACCAGATGTAGGCCATGGCCACCCAGCGCAGAACCGGGTTGACCGACTGACGCATGATCGCCATCGTGATCGCCAGGATAGTGCCGATCACCATTGCGAGGACCGTCAGGATGATCGTGAAGGCCACGCCCTGCATGAGGGATTGGGAGAACAGCCACTGGGCCACGACGTCCCACTGATAGTTCTTATTCGTGACCAGGCCGTGGATGGCCATCGCTGCGAGGATCGCAACGACGATTGCGCTGACCCACCTCCCCGGCCGGGGAACGGGCTTGGCGTTAATCAGAGCAACGCCGTCTTTCGTGCTTTCCATAAGAACCTCAGTCGGTGGTCGCCGGGTTGAGTTCGGCGGTCTTCAGGGCGGCTTCCTTCGCGCCGTAGGTATCCAGGATGTCCTCCAGGTAGCCGTTGTCCATCAGGTACTGCATGGCCTTCTGGACGGCCTCGGTCAGCTGGGCGTCATCCTTGTTGACGGCGACACCCTGCGGAGCAGACTCCACGACATCGCCGACCTGCTCGATCTTGCCGCCCGAGAGCGTGGCCGTGTAGCCGATGACCGTGGAATCAGCCAGGGTCGCGTCGTACTGGCCGCCGGTGACCTTGGTGGTGATGTCGGTCTGCTGCTCGTGCGGCATGATCGTGATCTTGTCCTTACCGTCGGCCTCGCATTTCTCGGACAGCTCGGTCGCGTAGTCTTCCTGAGCGGTGCCGGTCTGCACGCCGATGGTCGCGCCGCACGGGTTGGTGGGGTCGAAGTTCTTGGGGTTGCCCGCAGCGACGCCGTAGGCGGATCCGACCTCGACGTAGGAGATCAGGTTCGTCTGTGCCTCACGCTCGGAGGTGATCGTGAAGGAGGAGATACCGACGTCGAACTTCGTGCCGAGCGCGGGGATGATCGTGGGGAACTCGGCGTGGGTGGTTGTGCCGTCGCCGAGGCCCATGACCTTGGCCAGCGCCCTGTTGATGTCCACGTCGTAGCCCTGCGCGGTCTGCAGGTCTTCACCCAGGAACTCGGCGGGGGCGTAGTCGGCGGAAGCGCCGTTACGCAGGACGTCTCGGGCCTTGACCTCATCGGGGACCAGGTTGGCAATCTCGGCGACAGTGGGGATCTGCGAGACGTCGTACGAGGCCGTGGCTGAGCTGGTTCCGCTCGCGTTCGATCCGCCGGTCGTTCCATTGGTGGACGCGGTCGGGTCGGCGCAGGCGGCCAGGGGCAGTGCGGCCGCTGCTGCGAGTGCGAAGAGAGCGTGTGCCTTCGTGATGGTCATGATGTGCCTTCCGATGGGGTAGGGGCCGTGTGCCCCGCTGTTGCTATCATTATGCACCTATATGCATAGCGATGCATATTATGCGTTTCGTGTCACGTATCAGTCGACCGTGGGGTTGAGCTCGGCGGTTGAAAGCGCCGCGCTATCGGCACCGTAATGGGCCAGGATGTCCTCCAGGTAGCCGTTGTCCATGAGGTACTGCATGGCCTGCTGGACGGCCTCGGTCAGTTCCGCGTCGTCCTTGGCGATCGCCACGCCCTGGGGTGCGGACTCAAAGACGTCGCCGAGCTGTTCGATCTTGCCGTTCGAACCGGCGGCGGTGTAGCCGATCACGGTTGAGTCGGCCAGGGTTGCGTCGTACTGGCCAGAAATGATCTTCGTGGCGATGTCGGTCTGCAGCTCGTGTGGCATGATCGTGATCTTCCCCTTGCCGTCAGCCTCGCACTGCTTGGACAGCTCTTGCGCGTAGGTCTCCTGCGCGGTACCCGTCTGCACGGCAATCGTCGTGCCGCAGGGGTTGGAGGTGTCGAAACTCTTCGGGTTGCCCGTCGCCACGCCCCACGCTGAGCCGACGTTGAGGTAGGAAACCATGTTGACCTGTTGCTCCCGCTCGGAGGTGATCGTGAAGGAGGAGATGCCGACGTCGAACTTGGTGCCAAGGGCGGGGATAATCGTCGGGAACTCGGAGTGCTGCGTCGTGCCCTCCTCGAGGCCCATCACCTTGGCCAGTGCCTTGTTGATGTCGATGTCGTAGCCAATGGGGGTCTGCCCGTCGGTGGCCATGTACTCGGCCGGTGCGTAACCGGTTGAGGCGCCGTTGCGCAGCGTGCCCCGCTTTTTGACCTCCTCGGGGACCAGTGCTGCGATGGTCGGGTCAGTGGGGATCTGGGACACGTCGTATGCGGCGGTGTTCGACGAGGCGGCGGTAGCGGACTGTCCGGCGCTGGTCGTGTTTGTCGTCGGGTCGGCGCAAGCCGCCAGTGCGACCGCCGAGGTGGCTACGGTCAGCGCTGCGAGAATCTTCGTCGTGTGCATGGTTATGTTCCTCAGTATCTGTATTGGAGGTGCTCGCTGATACTGATTATGCAAACAGATGCATACTATGCATGTCCAGGGGGTCTCATATCCTGGATGCACAAGTGGGCGAGCACTATGTGCTCGCCCACTTGACTGTATGGTTCAGTTTCCGCGCAGTGCACGACGCGACGTGCGTGCCCGCAGAGGGTCGACGCCCTTGGGAATCGGGGGTTCGCCCGAGCGCAGCGCATTAATGCGCGCCGACACCTGGGGGACCTCCTCGGCCGTCAGGACGTTCTTCAGCCTGCGCAGCTCGCGCTGCAGATCCTTGAGGGCGACCTGGCCCTCGTCGTGACCCACCTGAATCTGGTGGATGGGCACGTTGCGCATGATCTTGGTAACGCGCTTGGACTCGGTGTTCAGGAGAGCGCGAACGCGAGATGCGGGGCCCTCGGAGATGAGGACAATGCCCGGGCGGCCCACGATGCGCCAGACGAGATCCTGTTCGCGGGTGAAGGCGACGGGCTGCTCGGGGATGATCCAGCCGCGCTGGATCTGAGAGAGCGCGACCTTCACGGCGCCGGTGGTCTGTTCGACCTGGGCGTAGAGCGCGCGGCGCGCAAGGAAACTCAGGAGTGCGAGCGCTGCGGTGATGGATCCCATGATGCCGACGACAAGCCAGCCAATCCAGGAAGTGTTCGTCAGGAACGCCAGCAGCAAGAACAGGACGATGACGAGCGCGGCAGTTCCCAGGAGCATCCACGGGAGTGCCGGATACGTGCGTGCGGTCAGTCGATACGCGTCGAGGATGTTCTGGTAGAAGCGCCTCTTAGCGGGGGGATTCTTTTCACTCATAGCATCACCATTCTACGTGTATAAACCCCGAGAAAGTCCACGCGTCCGACCTGACGCTATGTGAAATGAGTTGCATCACATTGTGTGAGTTTGGACAATATACCCATGGATATCGGGGGTTATGAGATCGGCCAGGTGTTCCACGTCGGAGCGCGCGGGCCTCTATGGAAGACACGGTCGAGCGCCGGCGAGGCGCTGATCGCGCTGCGGTCGTCGGCGGACGGGCAGGCCTCGCTTGAGCGATGGAAGGCCTGGGCGTCCGTGTCCTCGCGCCACGTTGTCGCCCTGCGCGACGTGGCGCGATCCGAGGACGGGCGCTGGGCGATCGTCCAGGATTTTGTTGTCGGCCGCCCGCTCGACGTCGAGATCGGCTCGGCCGACCTACGCCCCAAAGCCACGCGCCGCCAGATCATCGAGGGCATCGCCGCTGGCCTGAGTGCGCTGCACGGGGCGGGCATCGTTCATGGGGACCTGACGCCTGCAAACATCATCGTGACACCGCAGGGGCGTGCGGTCATCATCGACCTCATTGACGAGATCCGGCAGGGGGAGGGGACCCCCGGATGGAGCCTGGGACACTCAGGCATGGAGGGGGACCGGCAGTGCCTGCGCCAGATCGCCTCCCTGCTACAGATGGACGAGGCCTTGGCTGACTTGGGTTTCGACGCTGCCGAGCGCGTGGGGTCAGGAGGCACCCCGCTGATCCCAGACCCCGATGAGCACGTTATTTCGCGTGAGCCCGTCGACCCCGAGCAGGTGATCGCCGACCTGCGTGCGGCGGCCTTGCGCGAAGATACCCTGACTGAAGAAGAGCTGCGTGCCTCAACCCAGTCGGATCGCGCGTCGCGTCCCCGTCGTCACCGTCGGGCTTGGTTGCTCGTCGCGTGCCTTGTCATTGTCGGCATCGGAGCCGGCGCAGGAGGTATATGGGCGTGGTCCGCTCTGGGCACCCCGCCCACGCCCAGCGTGCAGGCCACGACGCAGCAGTCTGCCGACACCGAACCCGATCTGTGCGATCCCGCAGTGGCCACCGACCTCATCAATCACGCGATTGCCACGCGCGATCAAGCGATGAAAGACGCGGACGAAACCAAGCTCAACGACGTCCTCGGCGGTGAGCTGCTGGAACAGGATACGGGGCGCATCGAGACGATGCGCTCAGCGGGAGTGCAGGTGGTGAAGCTGTCCTCGTCGGTCCAGGATTTGACCGTCGTGACCTGCGAACCGGGGGCCGTGGACGTCAGTGCGACGCTTGTCGTCACCGAGTCGGAGACGTGCAAGGACGGCGAGTGTGATCAGCACGGTGCCCCCAACTCCAGTGGCTTGATTCTTCGCGTCGATCCGGTGTCCGGCAAAGTCGTCTCCGCGCGCCTGGCCGATGCGCCCGCAGCACAGTCGGGCCAGTAGCGGCGGATGCACGAGACGCACTGATGGGGTGGGCCCGCGGGCCCACCCCATCAGTGCGTGTGGAGACGAATCAGAGAGCCAGGTCAGCCTCGAACTCGCCGGCCTCGAGGCGCTTCTTCACATCCATGAGGAAGCGAGAGGCATCCGCGCCATCGACCAGTCGGTGATCGTAGGACAGCGACAGGTAGACCATCGAGCGGATCGCGATGACATCGGCGCCGTCGGCACCCTTCATGACGACGGGACGCTTCACGATCGTGCCAACGCCCATGATCGCGGTCTCGGGCATGTTCAGGACCGGCGTGTCGAAGAGGGCGCCACCCGAACCGGTGTTCGTCACCGTGAAGGTGGAGCCGGACAGCTCGTCGGGGCCGATCTTCGAGTCGCGCGTACGCGCGGCCAGATCGTTGATGGACGCCGCGATACCGGGGATGTCCTTCTCGCCGGCGTTCTTCATGACGGGCACGAGCAGGCCACGCGGCGTGTCAACGGCGATGCCCACGTGCTCGTAATCGAAGTACGTGACCTCCTTGTCGTTGATGGTCGCGTTGATCTTCGGGTGGTAGGCCAGGGCCTCCGTCGCGGCCTTCACGAAGAAGGGCAGGAAGGTCAGCTTCGTGCCGTGCGTGGCCAGGAAGGCGTCCTTCGAGCGGGCGCGGAGCGCGGCCACCTTGGTGACGTCCACCTCGATGACCGTGGTGAGCTGGGCGGCAGTCTGCAGGGACTCGACCATGCGGCGAGCGATCGTCTGGCGCAGGCGCGACATCTTCTCAGTCGTGCCACGCAGCGGCGAGGGCTCACGGGTGGCCTCGGGCTTGGCAGCGGGAGCGGCGGGGGCGACCGGAGCCGGAGCAACAGCAGCGGCGCGCGCGGCGGCGGCAGCAGCCTCGACGTCCTCGCGGCGCACGCGGCCGCCAACGCCGGAACCCGACACGGTGGCCAGGTCAACGCCGAGCTCGCGCGCGAGCTTGCGAACGATCGGGGTCACGTACGCGCTGCCGGTCGCGGCCGCGGGGGACGCGACGACCGGAGCGGCGCTCGCCTTGGCGGCCAGTGTCGAGGCGTTCGGGAATGGGTCGACAGGGGCCGCGGGGGCAACCGGAGCTGCAGGGGCCGCGGGGGCAACCGGAGCAGCGGGGGCAACCGGAGCCGCGGGGGCAACCGGAGCCGCGGGGGCAACTGGGGCAGCAGGCGCCGCGGGAGCCGCGGGAGCAACCGGGGCAGCAGGCGCAGCCGGGGCGGCAGGTGCGACCGGTGCCGGTGCGGGCGCGGCGCTAGCGGCTGCGGGGGCGGCGGAAGGAGCGGTCGCGGAAATGATCGCGACGACGGTGCCGACCTCGACGGTCTCATCCTCGGGCACGCGGATCTCGGTGAGGAAGCCAGCCACGGGAGCGGGGACCTCGGAATCCACCTTGTCGGTGGAGACCTCGAGCAGCGGCTCGTCGGCGTCGACGGCGTCGCCCACGGCCTTGAGCCACGTGGTCACGGTGCCCTCGGTGACGGACTCGCCAAGCGCCGGCATACGCACCTCGGTGCCCTGGGCAGGCGCGGGCGCGGGAGCCGGAGCGGGTGTCGCGGGAGCAGCGGGAGCAGCCGGAGCCTCAACCGGGGCGGCGGCGGGCGCAGCGGCGGGGGCCGAAGCCTCGGACGCGTCGCCGATGCGCGCGATCTCGGTGCCGACCTCGACGGTCTCATCCTCGGGAACCAGGATCTCGAGAAGGACGCCGGCGACGGGGGAGGGGACCTCGGAGTCGACCTTGTCGGTGGACACCTCAACGATGGGCTCGTCGAGCTCGACGGTATCGCCGACCTGCTTGAGCCACGTCGTAACGGTGCCCTCGGTGACGGACTCGCCCAGAGCGGGCATGGTCACTGACGTTGCCATGTGTGTTCTCCTAATAAAGCTGTATCAGTTGTGGACGTGGAGGGGCTTGCCGGCCAGCGCCATAGCTGCCTCGCCGAGCGACTCGTTCTGGCTCGGGTGCGCGTGAATCAGGGACGCAACGTCCGAGGGGTACGCCTCCCAGTTCACCATGAGCTCGCCCTCACCAATCTGCTCACCGATGCGCGCGCCGATGCCGTGGAAGCCCACGATCGGACCGCCTTCAACCGAGACCAGCTTGATGAGACCCGACGTTGCCAGGATAGACGACTTTCCGTTGCCGGCGAGGTTGTACTCGACCGTGCGCACCTGATCGCCGTACTTTTCGCGGGCCTGCTTCTCCGTCATGCCGACCGAGGCAATTTCGGGCTCGCAGAAGGTCACGCGCGGGATGTCGATGTCAGCCTGCATGGTCGGGTTCAGGCCAGCAATCTCTTCGGCCACGAAGATACCCTGCATGAAGCCGCGGTGCGCCAGCTGCAGGCCGGGGACGATGTCGCCGACCGCGTAGATGTTGCCCACGCCCGTGTGCAGGCGATCATTGGTGATGACGAAGCCGCGATCCAGCGTGATGCCGACCTGCTCGTAACCCAGGCCCTCGGTGACGGGGCCGCGGCCAACCGCGACCAGCAGGACGTCCGCATCGAAGGTCTTGCCGTCTTCGGTGGCCACGTGCACGCCCTGCTCGGACTGCGTCGCGGAGGCGAAGCGTGTGTTCGTGTGGAACTTGATGCCGCGCTTACGGTAGGCGCGCTCAAGCTGCTTGGAGATGGCCTCGTCCTCGTTGTTGGCGAGGTGGGGCAGCGCCTCGATGATCGTGACCTCGGCGCCGAAGCTGCGCCACACGGACGCGAACTCCAGACCGATGACGCCGCCACCCAGGATCACGGCAGAGGAGGGAACCCAGTCCATCTGCAGCGCCTGATCGGAGGAAATGATGCGGCCACCAATGTCCAGGCCGGGGATGGAACGCGAGTAGGAGCCGGTCGCCAGGACGATGTTGCGGCCGGTGATGCGCTGGCCGTTCACCTCGACGGTGTTCGCGTCGGCCAGGCGGCCCCAGCCGGAGATGAGCTCGACCTTGCGGGACTTGAGCAGCCCCTGCAGGCCCTTGTACAGGCCGGAGATGACCGAGTCGCGGTACTTGCCGACCTGGGCCATGTCGATGCCGTTGAAGGTGGAGTTGACGCCGAACTTCGCGGACTCGCGCACGGCCTCGGCAGTCTCGGCGGCGTGCAGGTACGCCTTCGTGGGGATGCAGCCGCGGTGCAGGCAGGTGCCGCCCACCTTATCGCCGTCGATGAGGGCGACTGTCATGCCCAGCTGCGCGGCGCGCAGGGCGGTCGCGTAGCCGCCGGAACCCGCACCCAGAATGACGATGTCGTAGGTCGATTCGCTCAAGGTAGATAACTCCTCGTTGATGAGCTTGACGCTCAGGTGATTGTTTGCATGACGGGCCTCACGGTCCATATAGGCCTATTGTCCCACGTTTGTGCAACGCTGTCTCCAAGCTCGATGTTCCATCACGGTGTATCAGGCCACACGACTTGCCGTGGTTCGACTGACAAATGAAACGCGGTGCAGCGCGACAGACCTGTCGGTAGGATCGGAGCGTGCATGAACAAGACACGACTCATGACGGCGGTGGCGCGCGCGATCGGCGCCCGCCCTCCCTTGGGCTAGGGCGCATTATTATTGCGCTGTTTTGGCTCTTCGGGGCCTGGATTTTCGTGACGGCTATCGTTGATCTCTTCCATGGGCAGGGCAAGCCCTGGGGGCCGCAGATCGTTGCGCTCCTGGCCGGGGTTGACTACCTCGTTGCCGCCGTCGCCCTGACGCATAACGGCAGGCGCATGCGCCAGGTCGGCTGGGTGACGATCGGTCTGTCGATTGCCGTCCCGATCGTCCTGTGGGTCGCCTCGCTTGGCCTTGAGGAGCTCAACTCGGCGCGCTCGGCCTGGACTGGCATGGGCGTCGACTTCTACTACCTGCCTTTGCTCGTCTCCCTCATCGGCGTCGTGTGGATGTGGCGCTCGAATCCGCGCAGGATCGTCTCGCTCGCCGAACAGGTCGAGCGTCAAAGCCCGCTGTGGAAGTCGAACTGACCCAGGCCTCGTCCCCGAGGTGAGCGCGCGACACGAGGCCCGGCGGAGTGATCCGACCCGGGCCTCGTTCGTCTGTGCGCGGTGGGGCTACACGCCGCCGGGGAAGCCCAGCTGACGCCAGGCCTCGTACAGGACGATCGACGCCGAGTTTGCCAGGTTGAGGGAGCGCACCCCCTCCACCATCTGGATGCGCACGCGATCCGCCACGCGCGGGTGATTCATGGCGTCCTCGGACAGTCCCACCGACTCGCGCCCAAAGAGTAGGCCATCCCCGTCCTCGTAGGAGACGTCGGAATACATGGTGCTCGCGTGGCCCGTCAGCGCCCACACGCGCCCCGGAACCTGTGCGAGAGCCTCGTCCAAAGACTTGTGGACGCGCACGTGTGCGAGGTCGTGGTAGTCCAATCCCGCCCTGCGCAGCTTCGCGTCGTCCATGTCGAAGCCCAGGGGCTCCACCAGGTGCAGCATTGAGCCCGTGCAGGCCGACAGGCGAATCGCCGCGCCCGTGTTCCCGGGGATCTCCGGTTCCCAGAAAATGATGTGCAGCATGTCCTCAGGCCTGGTGGGTCACGGTCAGGGACGCGCGAGCGATCGTGTGGTTGAGCGCCACGAACGAGGCCATGGCCGGGGTCGCGTCGTCGTCCAGACCCAGGGAGTCCGTGTCCAGGGCGTGCACCGTGAAGATGTAGCGGTGCGGGCGGTCCCCGGCCGGCGGAGCGGCGCCAAAGTAGGACGCTTCGCCCGCGTCGCCGCGCAGGTGGAATGCCGGGCCGTCGAGCATGAGGTCGGAGGCTCCGGCTCCCGCTTCCAGGTGAGTCATCGACGCCGGGATGTCCAGGACCGCCCAGTGCCACCAGCCCGAGGGGATCGGCGCGTCCGGATCGAAGCAGGTGAGCAAGAAGCTCGCCGTGTTCTCGGGGAAGCCCTCCCAGGCCAGGTCGGGGGAGAGCGAGCCTGCGCGCGCGGTCGCCGACTCCGGCATCGGCGCGCCGTCGGTGAGGGTGGACGAGGTCAGGGTGAAGCTAGGCATATCGATGCCCTCAAAGGGGACGGGGGCCAGGGGGCGAGTATCGATGGACATGTATGCTCCTTTTCTTGTGCCTCCATTGTCGCGTATGAGAAGGGGAACGTGCGCTCGGGACGCAGATGTGTGAGCGGGGTTCTACACTCCTTCTATCGAACAGATGTTCTATAAGTGTTGGGGAAGGAGGAGAGATGTCCGACGCTCGTGTGCGCCTGCTGCAGGCTCGCCAGACTCTGAGCCGCGCAGAAAACTCGGTCGGCTTGCGTGGGCGCGTCGCCATCGAGGAGTCGCGTTCCCAGGGCGCTTGTGCCCCGGTGCTCCAGGGGCCCGCGGAAAGGGGGCAGCTGATCCGCCTCCTCATCGACGCCTGCCCCCTTGAGGGCTGGATTGGCCTGTGCGGAGTGGGGCATATCGGGTGGGAGTGGGCGCAGAAACAGGGCATGGACCTGGAACGCGTGCTCGTCCTCAACCCGGGCGAGGGGGCGAACGTGGGACAGCTGTGCGCGCTGCTCCTGGACGCCTGCGACGTCGTGTGTCTGGATCTGCCTCTTCTGAGCCGGGCCGAGCAGCGTACCCTGTCGGCCCGAGCGCGATCTCTGGGGCGCACCCTCGTGACGCTGCGCGCCTGGCCTGGGCTCTCGCGCAGCGTGAATGCGTCCAGCCAGATGAAGCTGGTGGTTTAAGTGCGCTACATGGCCCTGTGGGTGCCCGACTGGCCCGTCAACTGCCTGGTGGTCGATCTGCCCCCGGGCGGGCACGGCGCCGTTGTCCATGCGGATCGCGTCGAGCTTGCCAGCACCGCCGCCAGGCGCAGCGGGGTGCGATCCGGCATGAGCGTGCGGGAGGCAACGTACCTGTGCCCGGACCTGGTGTGTCTGCCGCGCGACCGGGACCGGGAGGCCCGCGCTTTTAGCTCCGTCATCGACGCCTTCGACACGGTCGCGGTCGGCGTTGAATGTCTGCGCCCGGGCCTGGCCAGATGCCGGGCGCGCGGACCCGCGCGCTGGGCCGGTGGCGAGGAGGAGGCTGCCTCCCGACTCATCGAGGCGGTCGAGGCGGCCGTGGGCGTCGAGTGCTTCGTTGGGATCGCTGACGGGCCCCTGGCCTGCGTTGAGGCGGCCAGGTCTGGCATGATCGTACCCGCCGAGGACACCCGCGACTTCCTCGCGGCACTCGGGCTGACCCGCGCCCTGGGGTGCGTGCCGGTGTCCATGCGCCAGCGGGCTGAGGCCACCGTCGAACTCCTGGCGACCCTGGGCATCACGAGCTGTGCGGACCTGCTGGCGCTTGGGCGCGGACCCGTCCTCGAGCGCTTCGGCGACGTCGGCGAACGCCTGTGGACCCTGGCCTCGGGAGGCGACGTCGCGATGCCGTCCGCCGGGCGCGCCCAGCCGGATATCTCGGTAGAGCGTGACATCGACAGCGGAGGTGAGAGCGTCGAGACCGTGACGATGCCCGTGGCCCTGGCGGCTGAGGAGATCGCGGGTCTTCTCGCGCGCTCAGGCCTGGTGTCGCACACGCTGCGCATCGATGTGGAGGACACGGGGGCAGGGGCACGCGCCCGCACGTGGAGCGGATGCGACCTGTCGGTTCCCGCCGACATCGCGCTGCGCGTGCGCTGGACACTGACGGGGTGGATGTCGAACGACCAGGGCCCCAGCGGCGCGATCCGGTCGATCCGCCTGACTGCCTGCGACCCGCATCCCGGCCAGGGGGCCTCGGCCCTGTGGGGGCGCGGGCACCGCCAGGGGGACGTGACGCGCAGCGCTGTGCGCATCCAGGGCCTGGCTGGCCCGCACTCCCTCCTGGTCCCGCGCGTCCAGGGCGGCTACGACCCGCGTAGTCGCATCGTCATGGCCAGATGGGGCGAGAGCGAGCCCCTGCGCTCGCGCGCGGGAGCCTGGGAGGGGGCCATCACTGATCCGCCGGCCACCCTCTTTGACGAACCCGTGCCGGTGCGCCTCACGACCGCGGCTGGGGCGGGCGCCGACGTGTGCGTCGACCAGCGCGGGGCGCTGAGCGCGATCCCCGGCTACCTCCTCGCGGGGTCCACCCGCAAGCGAGAACGAACGTCCGGCCACGCGCATCGCGCCGACCTGCTGGCTCCCGGTGAGTGCATGCAGATCCGCGCCATCGAGGGTCCCTGGCCCGTGGGAGGGCGCTGGTGGGCGGGAGAGCGCGCCCGCGCCTACGTGCGTGCCACGCTCGAGGACGGCCGCGTCGTTTTGCTCGTGTGGAGCGCAGGTGAGTGGATGGCGGAGGGGCTTGACAGCTAACGGCGCCGCGCTAGTTGCGGTGCCGTAGACTGAAAGGATGGTAAATCTGTCCCTGAGCGACACTCTCGCATCCCTGTCGGACGACGACATCATTGCCCTCGTCGGTCCTGCGACCTGGGCGAATGGCATGCGCCTGGCCGCCTCCGGGGCCGTGGGTGAGCTGGCGTGGGACGATGACGGGAGCGCCCTGGAGGCGCGCGTCAAGGACAAGGGGCTGTCCTACCGCGTGCGCGTCACCGCGGGAGCGGTGCGCCCGTCGTTGGCGTGCGCCTGTCGGCTGCGCTCGGACTGCCCGCACACCGTTGCCACGCTGCTCAAGGCCGCCGAGGAGCTGCGCGACACGCGCCCGTCTGAGCCCGAGTGGACCCGCGTCCTGCGCCAGGTGCTGGGCGCGACCCGCGAGCGCAGTGGGGAGGCGCTCGCGCTTGTCATTGACGCGCACGACCCGAGCGTGGAGACGACGCTAACTCCTTTGCGCAGGACGTCCTCGAGCGCGTGGAGTACGAAGCGGGCATCCTGGCTTGACCTGACGGCGACGCAGTGGACGTCGGTGACGGACGGCCTGGATCCGACGCACGTCTCGCTCCTGCGTGAGGGGTATCGTCTCGCCCACGAGGGCCAGTCCTGGCATGCGCGCACGGAGGTCACGCTCGGGGCGCTTGGGGAGCACGCGTACACGTGGCTGACGCGCCTGGTGCGCGCGGGGGTGGAGCTGTTTGCGTCGGCGGATGGGCTTGAGCCGTTCACGCTGTCCCATGCGACGTGGGACGCGGACGTGGACGTGACGACCGACGAGAACGGCATATCCCTGCGGGTCGTGGCGCGCAACGGGGAGCAGGTTCTTCCCACCCCGCGCATCGATCGCAAGGCGGGGTTGCTGCTGCTCGACGGTGGGACGCGCGCGGCTCGCATTGAGGGTGTGCAGGCTCTGGAGGGCTTTCCCCTTGGTCGCGCGCTGACCATCCCGGCCGCGGACGTGGCGCAGTTTCGCGGCGCGTGGCTGCCGTCGCTGCGCAGGCGTTTCGTCGTGAGCTCCTCGGATGGCAGCTTCGACGCAGAGGCGAGGCCCATAGTTGTGCTCGTGGGGACGGTGCGCCGGGACGAGGACGGCGTCGTCGTGCGCTGGTGGGCGGAGTATGAGGAGGGGCAGACCCGTTCGCGCACGCCCGTCGCGCACAGCATGGGGGACGAGGCCGTGGCCGACCTCGTCGGCCGCGTGAACGCGTGGTGCGGCGCGCTGCGCTCCGACCTGTGGGTGAATATTCCGGGGGCCGGGCGCATCGCCCCGTGGCACGTCCCGGAGTTTCTCTCGACCTTCGTGGACCGCCAGACGATTGACGGCCTCGTGTGGGATGTTGCAGAGGACGTGCGGGCCATCACGGTCGCAGAGGACGGGATGGGTATCGACCTGGCCGTCGAGGAGGGGGAGTCGGACTGGTTCGATCTGAACGTGCGCCTGCTCGTCGGCGACCGCTCGCTGAGCGTGCGCGAGGCCCTCATGGCGATTGCGCGCGGGGAGGAATACGTGGAGGTCGACGGCGTGTGGGTGCGCCTGGACGGGCCTCGTATCCGTGCAATGGAGGCCCTGCTCGACGAGGCCCGGGCGCTGACGGGCTGGACGGGTGAGGGTCTGCGCCTGACGAGCGTGCAGGCGGGCGCGGTCGCCCTCGTGGAAGAACACGCCGATTCGGTGTCTGCCTCCAAGGCGTGGCGCACGCGCGTGGCGGCGCTGCGCGGCGAGGCCGCCGAGACGGGGCGTGCGCCGGTTCCTTCCCTGGCGCGGGTGCTGCGTCCCTACCAGCGCGCCGGTCACGCCTGGCTGACCTCGCGCCTGGGCGCGGGGTTGGGCGGGATCTTGGCCGACGACATGGGCCTGGGCAAGACCGTTCAGATCCTCTCAGCGATCGCCTCCCTGCGTGCCGCGGCCCCCGACGCCGGGCCGGTCCTGGTGGTCGCCCCCACGTCGGTCGTGGGGGTCTGGGCCGAGCAGGCCGCGAAGTTCACCCCGGGCCTGCGCGTGCGCTGCGTGAGCGAGACGGCCTCGCGCAGAGGAACGACGATCCAGGAGGAAGCCGAGGCCTCGGACATTGTGGTCACCTCCTACACGCTTGCGCGCCTGGAGGCCGACCAGTGGCGTGAGGCGGCCCTGTCCGGCGTCGTTATCGACGAGGCGCAGGCCGTGAAGAATCCCCGCACGGCCATCTACCGGGCGCTGCGTGACATGAACGCCCCCTGGCGCCTGGCGGTCAGCGGCACGCCGATCGAGAACTCGCTGGGTGACCTGTGGTCCCTCCTGTCCCTGACGTGCCCGGGGCTGCTGCCCCCGTGGGATGCCTTCACGCAGAAGGTGCGCCGCCCCATCGAGGGAGGCGACCCCGATATGCTCGCGCGCCTGACGTCCTACGTCGCGCCCTTCATTCTGCGGCGCACCAAGGAGGAAGTGGCGACCGACCTGCCCGACAAGATCGTTGACGTCGTGCGCGTTGACCTGGGCGAGGATCATCGTCGTATCTACGACCAGTACCTGGCCCGCGAGCGCGCCCGGATCCTCGACCTGTTGGCGGAGCCGGATGCCAATCGCATGAGTGTGCTGGCCTCGATCACGAGGCTGCGTCAGCTCGCGCTCGATCCGGCCCTCGTTGAGCGTGAGGAGTACGCGCACGTGGGGTCGGCGAAGGTTGAGTATGTGGCCGACCGGCTCGATGAGATTGTGCCACTGGGGCACCGGGCGCTGATCTTTAGCCAGTTCACGTCGTTCCTGGCGCGTATTCGCGTCGTGTTGGAGCGGCGGGGAGTGTCGGTCGTGCAGCTGGATGGGTCGACTCGTAACCGTGAGGAGGTTGTGGAGCGTTTCCGCTCGGGCGAGGCTCAGGTGTTCCTGATTTCCTTGAAGGCGGGGGGTTCGGGTCTGACGTTGACGGAGGCGGATTACGTCTACGTGATGGATCCGTGGTGGAATCCTGCCGCCGAGGAGCAGGCCATCGATCGGGCGCATCGCATTGGCCAGACGAAGAAAGTCAACGTGTATCGTCTGGTGGCTACCGACACGATCGAGGCGAAGGTCGTTGAGCTGCAGGACCGCAAGCGTCGGCTGATCTCGTCGGTCATGAACGGGACCGGCACGGGTGCGAGCCTGAGCGTTGCCGACCTGCGCGGCCTCCTCGACTAGGGGACCTTCGGCGCGGCCTCAGGGGCGCACGGCGACCTTGAGGCCTGCCCGCGAGCGCACGGCCTCCAGTGCTTGCTCCACCTGCGTCAGGGGGAACTCGTGGGTGATGAGCGGGCTGAGGTCGAGCGCGCCGCTGGAGAGGGTGTCGACGGCTGCCGCGTAGTCGTCCAGGGTAGCGTTCGCGCTTCCGGAGACGGTGAGTTCGCGGTAGTGGATCAGGTTGGGGTCGATGTGGGCGCTCGTACCGGCAGGAAAGCCCGCAAAGCAGGAGATGTGGCCGCCGATGGCCGCGCACTGGGCAGCGATGGGGACGAGGCCGGGGTCGCCCACCGCGATGATGACGACGTCCGCGCCGCGTCCCTGTGTCCATTCGAGGACCTCGGTCACGAGGTTCTCGCCCTGTGAGGCTGTCGCGACGCTGGCTCCCACGGCGAGGGCGGGGGAGAGGCGTGATGGCCTTCCGCAGGCCATGACGCTGGCGCCCGCGGCGGCGGCCAAGGCGCAGTGGATGAGGCCGATGGGGCCCGTTCCCAGGACGAGGACGCGCGAGGTGGACTCGATGGGCAGGCGGGTGTGAGCGCGCAGGCAGCACGACAGGGGCTCGGCCAGGGCCAGGAGGGTTGGGGCGATCTCGCGGGCGGTGGGCGTGATGCACGGCAGGGCGTGCTCGGGTATGCGGATGACGCCGGCGAGTCCGCCGTCCACGCCGGTGCCGAAGAGGGCCATGTTCGCGCAGACGTTGGAGCGTCCCGAGGTGCAGGGGGCGCAGTGGCCGCAGGTGATTTCGGGGGCGAGGCCCACCTGGGTTCCCGGGGCGGGCACGTCGATGCCCGCGCGCAGGCCGGGGCCGACGCGCCATACGCGTGCGGCGATCTCGTGTCCCAGGATGACGCCGGGGGACACGCCGTTCGTTTTTTGTCCCGTCATGATGCGCAGGTCGGTGCCGCACAGGGTTGTGGCCTCGACGGTGAGGAGGACCTCGCGCTCGCCCAGGGCGGGAATCGGCCGAGTGTCGAGGGTGAGGGAGCCGGGCGAGGTCAGCGACGCTGCGATCATGGATTCCATGCGACCAGGATAGGGTGTGCCGGGCGTGTTGGGTGGGGTTCGCACGGTGCGCGCACGTCGCCACAGGATGTCGAACATACGTTCGATAGGATGGCGGGGTGATCGACGAACCACGATACGCGGAGCTGCATGCCCACAGTGCCTTCACCTTCCTGGAAGGCACCGACGAGCCTGCGGATATGGTGGCCCAGGCCTCGCGCCTGGGCCTGGAGGCGCTTGCGATCCTTGACGTGGACGGCATGTACTCGACCGTGCAGACCACGATGGCGGCGCGCAGCTGCGGCCTGCCGATCGTCTACGGCGCAGAGGTCACCCTGGACCCGGCCTCGCTCCGCGCGGTCCTTCCCGGGGCCTCGTCCCCCGGGTGGGGGCTCGCGCCGGGCGCGGAGGACGTGGGGATCAGGGTGCCGATCCTGGCCGCCAGCCCGCGCGGCTATGAGAATCTCGTCGGCATGATGAGCGATCGGGCGCTCGCGCAGGTGGGGGAGCGCGCCCCGCGCATTACCCTCGAGGACGTGAGCGGGGCCGGGGGAGACCTGCTCATCCTGACCGGCGGGAGGTGCGGCCCCCTCATGCGTGCACTGCACGCGGGCGGGCCCACGTGGGCGCGGCGAGTGGCGCGCGCGTTGGCCGAGGCGGCGGGCGGGCAGGACCGACTCCTCGTCGAGTGGCAGGCCGCTTGCGGGGACGTCCCACAGGTGGGGGACACGCTCGCTGACCTCGCGCGGGGCGTTGGGGCCAGGCTGGTCGCCACGACCGGGGCGCGCATGTCCTCGCCCTCCAAGCGCGCGCTCGGCGACGTCTTGGCGGCGACCCGACTGCGCTCCTCGATGGACGAGGCCCTGGCTCACCTGGGTGCGCACCGGCCCTTCTTGCGCGCCCCGGCCGAGATGGCGCGCCTGCACGCCGCGCACCCGAGCGCCCTGTCCCACACGTGCGAGGTGGCGTGCGATAGCGCCTTCGACCTGCGCCTCGTGGCCCCCAGGCTCCCGCGTACTCGCGTCCCAGGCGGCCACACGCCCCAGACGTGGCTGGATCACCTGGCGCGTGAGGGTGCCCGCGAGCGCTACGGCACGCGCGAGGAACATCCCGGCGCATGGGAGACGATCGATCGGGAGCTGGGCGTCATCGAGCGCCTCGGCTTCGCCGGCTACTTCCTGATCGTCAAGGAGATCGTCGACTTTTGCGCTGCGCGAGGCATTTTGTGCCAGGGGCGTGGCAGCGCGGCGAACTCGGCCGTGTGCTTTTGCCTGGGGATCACGGCGGTGGACGCGGTGCGTCACAACCTGCTCTTCGAGCGCTTCCTGTCGGATGCGCGCTCTGGTCCGCCCGACATCGATGTCGACATTGAAGCCTGTCGGCGCGAGGAGGTCATCCAGCACGTCTACGAGCTGTATGGGCGCGAGCGCGCGGCGCAGGTTGCCAATGTCATCACCTACCGTCCGCGCTCGGCGATGCGCGACGCGGCCCGGGCGCTGGGCTACCCGGCGGGCAGCGCTCAGGCGTGGGCGCGGGGCAAGGGGCAGGCGCCGGCCCTCGTGAGCGAGGCCGCGGGGGCCCTGGCGCGTCTGCCGCGCCACATGGGCATCCACTCGGGCGGCATGGTGCTCACCGACCAGCCGGTCTCGCGTATCTGCCCGGTGGGGTGGGCAGCCATGGAGGGGCGCACCGTGTTGCAGTGGGACAAGGAGGACTGTGCGGACGCGGGCCTGGTCAAGTTCGACCTGCTCTCCCTGGGCATGCTCACCGCGCTGCGCGTGGCGTTCGACGAACTGAGGGGAGGGGAGCGCAGGAAGGAGCATCCGCCCCTGCGCGGGTGGGCGCCTCGTGCCCTGCCCGGGGTGGGGGATCGTCCGATCGGGTTGCACACGCTGCCCCCGGAGGACCCGCGCGTCTATGACCTGCTGTGCGCCGCCGACACGGTGGGAGTCTTTCAGGTGGAGTCGCGCGCGCAGATGAACACGCTGCCCAGGCTCAAGCCTCGATGCTTCTACGACATCGTCGTGGAGGTGGCCCTCGTGCGCCCGGGCCCCATCCAAGGAAACGCGGTCAACCCCTACCTGCGCCGGCGTGCGGGCCGCGAGCCGGTCACCTACCTGCATCCGCTGCTCGAGCCCGCGCTGCGCCAGACCCTGGGCGTCCCGCTCTTCCAGGAGCAGCTCATGCGCATCGCCACGGACGCGGCCGGCCTGTCGGGTGCGCGCGCCGACCAGCTGCGCCGCGCCATGGGCTCCAAGCGCAGCCCCGAGCGCATGGAAGCCCTCAAGGGTGACCTGATGGCGGGGATGGCCCAGCGCGGCATCGACGCGCCCACGCGCGAACGCATCTTCGACCAGCTCAAGGGATTCGCCGACTTCGGCTTCCCCGAGTCGCACTCGTTTTCTTTCGCGCACATCGTCTATGCCTCCGCGTGGCTCAAAGTCCACGCGCCCGAGCACTTCTACGCGGCAATCCTGTCCTCCCAGCCGATGGGCTTCTACTCGCCCGCGACCCTCGTCCAGGACGCGCGCAGGCACGGGGTGGCGGTCCTGGGGCCCTCGGTCAACGCCTCCTTCCTGGATGCGGGCGTGCAGCGCGCGCCCGACGTACAAGGCGCACAGGAATACCAACAGGGGCGCCCCGACCCGCTCCCGTCGCGACAGACCGTTCCCCTCGACGTCGATCCGCTCCTGGCGGTGCGCATCGGATTATCCTCGGTACGAGGCCTGGGCCGGGCAGCCCGGCGCATCGTGCAGGCCAGGGAATCCGGGCTTTTCACCAGCCAGGTGGACCTGGCCGCTCGTGCCCACCTGAGCGCCTCCGACATGGAAAAGCTCGCCATGGCGGGCGCGCTCGACTGCCTGGGTGTCGGCAGGCGTCAGGGCGCCTGGTCGGCGGGTGCGCTGGCCGCGCCGACTCTGCGAGAGGGGGAGTGGCAGCCCTTCCTGCCCGGCACAGAAGTAGGAACGCGCGTGCCCGACCTGCCCACCCTCACTGACGCGGAACAGATGCGCGCCGACGTCGAAGCGACGGGGCTGACCCCCGGCGACCACCCTTTTTCCTACCTGCGGGCCACCCTCCCGCCCGGCGTGGCGCGCGCCGCCGACCTTGGGGCCCACCTCGACGGCAGGATCGTGGACGTGGCGGGGCTGGTCACCCATCGCCAACGCCCCTCCACCGGCGGCGGCGTCACCTTCCTCTCCCTCGAAGACGAAACCGGCTTCGTCAACGTCTCGGCCTCCGTAGGCACCTGGACCAAGTTCCGGCGCGTCGGCCTCGAATCTGACGCCCTGCTCGTACGCGGCACCCTCGAGTGGGGCGACGGCGCGATCAACGTGCGCGCCTTCCGCCTCACCCCCGTGCACCTGCCCATCCAGGTGCGCTCACGCGACTTCCGCTAAGCGCGCGCGTGCGCGCGGCCAGCGGGGATCAACAACGCACGCAGATCCTCAACCGTCTCACACACCAGGTCGGCGTCATCGAGCCCGTCCTGCGTCGCGTAGCCCCAGCCGACCCCGATAACGGGAATGCCCGCCTCATGGCCGCCGCGCACATCCCAGATCGAATCGCCCACAATGACGGGGTGCGACACGTCCGCACCCAGCGCACCCAATCGCGCCACGGCCTCGTGAATGACCGTCGCCTTGGAGCAACTCGGGTCCGGCGTGGCCCCCGCGATCACGTCGAACGCCTGCGACAGCCCCAAGTGCTCCATCTGCGCAATCGCCATCGGTGCCTGCTTCGATGTCGCCGTCGCCACCGGCACACCCGCGCGATGCAGATCCCACACCAGCTCGGGAACCCCCTCGAAGGGCTCGGGATCGAGATGGTGGCGCACATAGCGCTCCCGATAGCCCCGCACCAGGTCCGACAGGAGCTGACCGGAGTAGCCTAGCTCGCCGAAAGAATGCCATAGGGGAGGCCCCACGTAGCTGCGAAGACGCTGATCGTCGGGGATCGGCAGCCCGAAGTCTGACAGGACTTCGCGGAAGGTGCTCATGACGACCGGAGCGGAGTCGACGATCGTGCCGTCGACGTCGAAAAGAACAGCAGAAATGGGTAAAGACACTAAATCCCCCGAGTTGTTGGTGCTTTCTTAGTCACTATGCCCTATTATCCCCAGAGAAGCATCCAAAACGACTACGAGAGAGGTACACGTGGAAACGCGAGCACGGCTCACTCCGATCGTCCAAGCCAATAGTGCACGTGCAGCCGCGTGGCGAGTCTTCTTCGAGGCGTCCGGACGCCTGCAGGGAATCCTCGAAACGCGCCTGAAGCGCACCTATGGCGTCTCCATGCCGGACTACAACATCCTCCTGGCGCTGTGGGAGGCCCCCAGCCACCGCCTACGCATGGGCGAGCTGGCCGAACACGTCGTGTACTCGCCATCGCGCGTGACCTACCTGGTCTCCAATCTGTCTCGTGATGGCTGGGTCGAGCGCATCCCCTCCAAGGTCGATCGACGCGGCTATGACGCGTGCCTCACGACACAGGGTATCCAAACTGTGCTTGCTGCCACAGAACTGCATCAGCAGACGGTCGCCGAGTACCTCCTGGACGGTATGACGGACGCCGATATTGAAGCAATTGCAAAGGTTTTCTCGACTCTGGACTCTCGCCTGAAGGGCGACGCAGCGGAATCGTGATTTCGATTGGCGCATGCCCATCAAGTCGTGTTAAGCTTCTACTCGCTTGCGGATCACAACGGTTCGCACCGATCACCTGCGCGGGTGGCGGAATAGGCAGACGCGCTAGCTTGAGGTGCTAGTCCTCATTTTACGAGGGTGGGGGTTCAAGTCCCCCTCCGCGCACGAAATGCCCCGGGGCCGAAAGGCCCCGGGGTTTTCCATATGATCGATCAGGAGGCGCCGTGCGTATTGATATGTGGCTCGACACATGTGACCCGTGGAGCTACCTGGGTCTACGGCACCTGCGATCCGCCATGGCCAGCTTCGACCACGGCGACCAGATCGAGGTCTACCTGCATGCCTACCTCCTCGACCCTGATCTGGAGGCCGCCGTCGACAAGCCGCGCATCGTCGCTTTGGTTGAATCCGGGGCCGCGACACTTGAAGAAGTACGCGAGGCCGACGACCGCATGCGCGCCCTCGGTACCCGAGAAGGCATCCGCTTCGACTTCGATTCGCTCATCATCGCGCCCACCTCGCGCGCGCATCGCGTGATCGCTGCCGCCCACGACGCCGACATCGACGACGACACGGTCGCGGGTCCGGACTCGCTCCACCTCAAGGTCGCCGAAGCCATCATGCGGTCCCACTTCGAAATGGGCCTGGACGTGTCCCACCCCGAGGTGCTCATCGGGTGCGCCCAAGACATCGGCATGCCGCCCGACCTCGCAGCACTGGCCGTCGGCGACGAGGAATGGGCCTCGCGCGTCTACTCTGACTACCAGATGGCGATGCATATGGGCGTCGCCTCCGTTCCCACCTACGTCCTCGACGGCCAATTCCTCGTCGACGGACACCAGACCGTTACCGCATTTTCCAACATCCTGGCCACCGCCTGGGATAACGCGAGAAAGGACCGCGCATGAGCGAGAAGGACACCACGGCCTCGTCGGCACCGAAGGGCGCACCCAGCCCCATGGAACTGGTGCTCCAGTTCCACCGCACCTACTCGATGCCCATCCAGCCCTTCACGTCGCCCACGCTGGACTACGAGCGCCTGGGCATGCGCATGAGCCTGATCGCCGAGGAGTTTGCCGAGCTGATGGGCGCCGTCTACGGGCCGCGTGCCCGCGCGATCATCGAGGAGGCAACCGCGCAGGCCGTCGCCTCCGACGAAGGGACCCGCGACGTTATCGAGACCGCCGACGCGCTGGCCGACCTCGTGTACGTCATCTACGGCATGGCTATCGAGTCTGGTATGGACCTGGACTCGGTGCTGGCCGAGGTGCAGGCTTCGAACCTGTCCAAGCTCATGCCCGACGGCTCCGTCAAGCTGCGCGAGGATGGCAAGGTGCTCAAAGGCCCCAACTTTTTCCAGCCGAATATCGCCCGTGGCCTGGGCTTGGAGGAGCCCGAGGACACGGCCAATGCGGACTAAGGTCCCTTATCACGCGCATTCGTGAGCGTGAGGTGACACAATAGACGCGGTCCAGTAAAAGGAGGAATGTCATGGCACGCGTCGCAGTCATCGGCGGAGGTTACGGAGGCGTCACGGTCGCCAAGGGGCTCGATCCCCTCGCGGACGTCATCCTCATCGAGCAGAAGGACCAGTTCGTCCATCACGCGGCCGCCCTGCGCGCCGCCGTCGACACCGTGTGGGAGCACGCCATCTTCATGCCCTACACGAACCTCCTGAGCCGAGGCAAGGTCGTGCGAGGCACCGTCTCCGCCGTCCACGGCACGACCGTTCACGTGTTCGGCCACGATCCGATCGAAGCCGACTATGTCGTCTTCGCGACCGGGTCGACCTACCCCTTCCCGGCCAAGTACTCCTCCTACCGTTCCTCCGTGGCCAAGGCTCGCCTGGAGCAGCTCCACGAAAACCTCTCGCGCGCACGCTCCGTCATGATCGTCGGCGGCGGAACGGTCGGCATCGAGCTGACCGGCGAGCTCGCCAGCGCGTTCCCCGGCCTGGACATCACGATCGTCGAGGCTTCGGACCAGATCCTGGGCACCCCCGGCTACACCGACGCCCTGCGCAATGAGATCAGCGAGCAGCTGGCCGTCCTCGGCGTTCGCGTCGTCACCGGCTCCGAGCTGGCCTACCTGCCCCCGCAAAACGTCGGCGACCTCGCCCACTTCATGGTCGAGACCAAGAAGGGCGACGTCATCGAAGCTGACCTGTGGTTCCAGTGCTACGGCGCGCGCGCCAACACCGGCTTCCTGATCGGCAGCGAGTACGAGTCTGTCATGCACCCCGACGGCACGATCCGCGTCGAGCCGACCATGCAGGTGGCGGGCCACTCGACGATCTACGCCGTGGGCGACCTGACCGACGTACGCGAATCCAAGCGTGCCGACGCCGCTCGTCAGCAGGCCCGCGTTGTCATCGCGAACATCACCGCGCAAATCGAGGGCGAGGAGCCCGACGCCCACTACGTTCCCACGAAGGAATGGGTCATTCTACCGCTGGGCCCGAACATGGGCGCCTCGCAGCTGCTGGATTCCGACGGTCAGGCGCGCATCCTGGGTGCCGACCAGACCGCGGAAATCAAGGGCACAGACCTCATGGTGTCCGTGATCCGTTCGCAGCTCAACCTTCCCTGAAAAAGTGTGCGGTCTCACGGTAGACTAAGAGCCATGACTGGAGATGCCCGCCGCGCGCTGACGCGCCTGCTCAACGCTTTCGAGAATCACTTCGACATCGCACGCGATGGAGACGAGGCCGACGACGCCGCGCTCGAAGCCGCCGAACTGGCGCTGCGCGACGCCTTCTTCACCTACGACGACATCCTCTTCACCCAGCTGGGCGTGGAGCTCCCCTTCGACATCCTCGAGGACATCGACGAGGACGACGATGAGGATGACTACGACGACGAGGACGACGACTTCATCGAAGTCGATGACTGAAACCAATCAGTCTCGCACGCGCATGAGGCGAGGGGTCGAACCACACGGTTCGGCCCCTCGTTCGTATCTGCAAGCTGCTCGCCGCTACTGGGAGACCTCGGACAGTACCTCGCGAATCGGGGCGGGCAGGGCCGCGGTGTACTCCAGAAGCGTGTCAAGCTGGCGAGCCGTTCGTGGTCCAACGAGAGCCGAGGAGATACCCGGGTAGTCTCGCACCCACGCCAGGGCAACATCCCCCGTGGGACGATCCAAGCCCGAGGCCGCGCGGTGCGTCGCCTCGATGACGCTGCGGGCAAAGCCCGACAGGTAGGGCTCAACCATGTGACGCAGATGCGGGGAAGCAGCGCGCGAATCAGCGGGCGTCGTATGGCGATACTTACCCGTCAAAGCGCCGCCGGCCAGAGCAGACGCGGCCAACACGCCAACGCCCCTGCTGGCCAGCTCAGCAACCGTCGACGCGCAGGCCGCATCAACGAGCGAGAAGGGGAATTCGACCAGCGTGATCGGCGCGCTGACTCCAACAGCACCGCGAGTAACGGCCTCGGCCAGCTGCCAGTGAGACGAACGAGACAGACCCACGTAGCGGGCGCGCCCGCTCCGGTAGGCCAGCGTCGCGGCCTCCAGGGTCTCTTCAAGCGGCACCTCCGGGCGAGGCTCGACCAGCCACACGTCCACGTAGTCCGTATCCAGGCGCGCCAGCGCGTCATCGAGGCTGCGCAGCAGATCACCGCGACCGGCTGCACCCACCCAGGCGCCCTCGGAGGCGCGACGCATCCCACCGCGCCACGCGAGAACCACGCGGTGCCTGCCGACCGACGCCAACGCCTCGGATACGACGTCCACGGCCATTCCATCGCCGTGCGAGGGGGAGCACTCGAGCAGAGAACCGCCCGCGTCGACGAAATGCGACAGCATCTCTAAGGCCTCGGGCGCGTCGGTATCGCGCCCCCACGTCAGGGTCCCCAGCCCGATCGACGACAGGTAGAGGCCACTACGTCCGCATTGCTTCGAATCCATGCCCCTAGCCTAGCCGAGTCCGAGCCAACCACTGTGCATGCTCCGTGGGCATCGGGGGAGTGGTCCCACCAAACACCGGGCACAGTGAGCGCACGCCGCACCAATTGCACAGCGGATTCTTGCGCGGGGCGAAAGAATCGTTCGCAATGTCGGCCTCGATACGCCCCCACAGGTCATCGATGTGACGTTCAAAGGCACGGATGTCGTCGGCGACGGGATCGAAGGTGATGACCTGACCGGCGCGCAGGTACACCAGCTGCATGCGGGCAGGCAGCCTCTTCGTGCGGGCCAGGAGCAGCGCGTAAAAGCGCATCTGGTACAGGGCCTCGTCCACGTAGCGAGGCCCCGGGGCCTTGCCGGTCTTGTAGTCCACGACCCGCAAGCGGCCATCCGGGGCCGCGTCGATGCGGTCGATGAAACCGAGCAGGCGCACGCCACCCGCGGTCGTCGTCGTGACGCGCTGCTCGCGCGCGGCCGGTGCGATCCACTGGGGCTGCTCGATCGCGAAGTATCCGTCGATGACTGCGCGCGCGTCGTCAAGCCACGACTCAAGGTCGGCGTGGTCAGCGAAGAGCTCACCGATCGCAGGAGTCTTGTCGACCACCGCCTGGTAGGCGGGGACCACCCGGGAGCGTGCAGCTTCGGGTGTGCGCTCGCCCGGGGCCAGCCCGAACAGCTCCTCGAGGACCGCGTGGACCACCGTGCCCAGCGCCTTCGCCCGGGTCTCGGGTTCGCGGTACCCGTCTAGGACGTGAAGTCGATACTGCAGGGGGCAGCGCTCGTATTCCTTCGCGCGCGAGGCCGACAGGGCGGGGTCCCATGTGCGCGGGCCGGGGGAGGGGGCGATCAGGTCTGTCATGAATACCACGCTAACCCCCACCGCCCCCATCTGTGTCCTGGCAGGGGCCAGGCAAGCCTCAGGCGCTATTCTTTACGTAATGACTATTCAGCGTAATAATTCCGAAATGGCCACGAACTTCGGCCAGCCCACCCGCCGAGGCCCCCTCACCGAGGGTGATCGCGTCCAGGTCCGCGATCCCAAAGGGCGCTTTCACCAGGTGATCCTGGTACGCGGCGGACGCTTCCAATCCAACCGGGGCGGGTTCAACCACAACGACGTGATCGGCCGTCCCGACGGCCAGGTGATCGTCACGGAGGAGGGGCGCCAGTTCCAGATCCTGCGTCCCCTCCAGGTCGACTACGTCATGTCGATGCCGCGCGGTGCGGCCGTCGTCTACCCCAAGGACGCCGGCGTCATCACTCACATGGGGGATATCTTCCCCGGTGCCACGGTCGTCGAGGCCGGTGCGGGGTCGGGCGCTCTGTCCATGGCTCTCCTGGACTCGGTCGGACCGCAGGGGCAACTGATTTCCGTCGAGCGTCGCCAGGACTTCGCGGATATCGCGGCGGCCAATGTTGACCTGTGGTTCGGGCGCCGTCACCCCGCGTGGGATCTGCGCGTCGGCGACGTGGACGAGGTGCTGTGGGGGCTTGAAGAGTCCAGCGTGGACCGCGTCGTCCTGGACATGCTGGCTCCCTGGGAGAACATTGAAGCGATCACGCACGCGCTCATTCCGGGCGGCGTGCTCGTGTGCTACGTGGCGACGGTCACGCAGATGTCTCGCCTGGTTGAGGACCTGCGTGCCTCCGAGCGCTTCACGGACCCGAACGCCTGGGAGGACATGCGCCGCGAATGGCACCTCGATGGCCTGGCCGTCCGTCCCGAGCACCGCATGGTCGCCCACACGGGCTTCCTCGTGGTGACTCGTCTGCTCGCCCCCGGCGTCACTCCGCAGGAGCGCTCAACCCGCCCCGCCAAGGCTGCGGAGGGCCAGGGCGGCGCGTGGGATGACGAGGCGGACTGGACGCTGGAAAAAGTCGGCCAGCGAGTGAACTCTGAGAAGAAGGTGCGCAAGGTGCGCCGCGACGTCGTCGCGCAGGCTGACACGTGGGCGAGCGAAGGCCGCGAGGTAGAGACCGATGAATGACATCGAGCAGCGTCAGGCGCTTGAGCGTCGCGTCATCTCGCTCGAGGAGAAGAACGGCCGCCTCACAAGCGCGCTGACTGCCGCGCGCACCGAGCTGATCCGCCTGCAGGGCGAGCTCGCGGATGTTTCGCGCCCGCCGCAGACGCTGGCGACCTTCGTGCGCGCGTTCCCCGCCTCGCGCCAGATTGAGGTGGTCACCGGCGGCAAGCGCATGCGCGTGGCCGTCTCTCCCAAGCTTGACGTGACCGACCTGTCGTATGGGCAGTGGGTGCGCTTGGACGACACGATGATCGCCGTGGCCGCAGACGATTTCGCGCGCTCCGGTCAGGTCGTCTCCATTCTGGAAATGGTGGGCGCTGACCGCGTGCTCGTGGCCGCCGAGGGCGGCGCGGAGACCCTGCTGGAGCTGGCGGGTCCGCTGCGTCACGGGAACCTGCGCCCCGGGGATTCCCTGGTCGTGGACGTTCGCTCGGGCATCGCCCTGGAACGCATCGTGCGGGAGGACGTCGAGCAGCTGCTGACCCCGGAGGTCCCGGACGTGACCTACGCGGACATCGGTGGCCTCGACGCTCAGATCGCACAGGTGCGCGACTCCATCGAGATGCCTTTCAACCATCCCGAGCTGTACCGTCAGTTCGGCCTGCGCCCGCCCAAAGGCATCCTCCTGTACGGTCCTCCCGGCTCGGGCAAGACTCTCATCGCCAAGGCCGTCGCCAACTCGCTGTCCAAGCGCGGCGGTGCTTCGACGTTCTTCCTGTCCATCAAGGGACCGGAGTTGCTCAACAAGTTCGTTGGCGAGACCGAGCGCCAGATCCGCGCGATCTTCGCCCGCGCTCGTACTCTGGCCGCCGGGGACACTCCCGTCGTCATCTTCTTCGACGAGATGGAGGCGCTGTTCCGCACGCGCGGCACGGGCGTGTCCTCGGATGTGGAAACGATGATCGTCCCGCAGCTCCTCGCCGAAATGGACGGCGTCGAGTCCTTGGACAACGTCGTGATCATCGGCGCATCCAACCGCGCGGACATGATCGACCCTGCGGTCTTGCGCCCCGGGCGCCTCGACGTGCGCATCCGCGTGGACCGCCCAGACCGCGCCGGAGCGATCGACATCTTCTCGAAGTATTTGACGCCGCAGGTCCCGATCCACGCGGCTGAGATCGCGCGATTCGGTGGGATGAACGAGGCCGTGGCGGGGATGATCGCTCGCGCCGTCGACGCGCTGTACGCGCGCGATGAGACGACCGCCCTGTTCCTGGCGACGCTGGTCAGCGGCGAGCATAAGCGCATCTATCTGGCGGACCTGGTCTCCGGCGCGCTCATCGCGGGCATCGTGGAGCGCGCGAAGAAGTACGCGATCAAGGACGCCCTGAGCGGCGAGGCCGCGGGGCTCACGATGGGTCACCTCCTGCGCGGCGTTCATGAGGAAATGAACGAATCACTGGAGCTGGCCGCAACCTCTTCACCCGAGGACTGGGCACGCACGAGCGGGCTTGCCCCCGAGATTGTCAGCGTCAAGCCGATTGGAGCGGTGAAATGAGCAGCGAACGCATTATCGGGACCGAGACAGAGTACGGCGTCTACCGTCCCGGCGATGCCTGGGCCAACCCGATCGCTCTGTCCACCCGCGTCGTGTCCGCCTACGGTGAGATCTCCCGGGAGGGCACCCCGGCCTCGGGCTCGGGCGCCGTACGCTGGGACTACACGGGGGAGGACCCGCTCAACGACCTGCGCGGCATGCGCATGTCGCGCGCGGCCGCCGACCCGTCCCTGCTGACCGACGACCCCTACCACCTGGCTCCCTCGGGTGGTTCCGAAAAGGTCGCGCGCCCCACCGCCGAAGAGCTGGCTCTGCCCGCGGCGACGACGGCCGTGCTGACCAACGGCGCGCGCCTGTACGTCGACCACGCCCACCCGGAGTACTCGGCCCCCGAGACGCTGGGCGCGCGCGACGCCCTCCTGTGGGATCGCGCGGGCGAGGTCATTGCCCGTCGCGTCATGGAACGCCTGGAGGCTCTGGGCGAGGAGCCCATTGTCCTGGTCAAGAACAACACGGACGGCAAGGGCGCGGCCTACGGCACCCATGAGAACTACCAGATGCCGCGCATCACCGACCTGGACACGATCATCCGCGGCCTCACGCCCTTCATGGTCACCCGTCCCGTCATCTGCGGCGCGGGCCGCGTGGGCCGCGGGCAAAAGAGCGAGGTCCCAGGCTTCCAGATGTCCCAGCGCGCCGACTTCGTCGAAAACGAAGTGGGCCTGGAGACGACCTTCAACCGCCCGATCATCAACACGCGCGACGAACCCCATGCCAACCCGGCCCAGTTCCGACGCCTGCACGTCATCGGCGGCGACGGCAACATGTTCGACGTGTCGGCCTTCCTGCGCTTTGGCACGACCTCCCTGGTCCTGTGGGCCATCGAGCAGGGCACCGACCTGCGCTGGGATTCAATCGTCATGGATGATCCCGTGCAGGAAACCTGGAACGTCTCCCACCACCCGGACCTCGACTACAAGATCGGCACGGCCGGCGGCTCCTACACGGCCGCCGAGCTCCAGCAGGTCTACCTCGACCTGGTCCTGGACGCCTTCGAGGAGACCGGCACGACGCCCACGGAGGCGGATCGCGACATACTCACCCTGTGGCAGTCGGTCCTGGACCGCATGCGCGCCGACCTCTTCTCGGTCGCCAGCGACGTCGAGTGGGTGGCTAAGTACCAGCTCGTCAAGCGCCAGAAGGAACGCGCGGGCCTGGAGTGGAACGACCCTCGCCTGGCAGCCATCGACCTGCAGTGGGCGGACCTGCGACCCAGCCACGGCCTCGTCTATCGCCTCGCGAAGGCCGGCATGGTGCGCCGCCTCGTGTCCGACGAGGAGGTCGAACGCGCCGCCGACGTTGCCCCCACCAACACGCGCGCCCACGTGCGCGGCTGGGCCGTTGCCAACCGTCCAGACCTGGTCAAGGCCTCGTGGTCCTCGCTGGTCTTCGATCCCGGCGAAGGCGACCTGGTGCGCTTCCCGATCGCCGATGCGCGAGACACCTCCACCCGATAACCTCTCAACGAAAGATAATCACAGTATGTCCAATCAGATTTTTGCTGGCGGAGCAAGCCCCATCGACGACGCGCTCGAGGCTGGCGGGCAGGTCCAGGCTCGTACCTCCTCGATTGACTCCCTCCTCGATGAGATCGATTCCGTCCTCGAGACCAACGCCGAGGCCTTCGTGCAGGGCTTCGTCCAGAAGGGCGGCCAGTGACGTGAGGCGTCGAGTTTTCGGCATCGAAACGGAGTACGGGCTGACGGCCGCGTCCCCGTCCGGGGCGGCGCCGATGGACGCCGAGCACGCCGCTCGTCAGCTGTTTGAGCCCCTGTTGCACCAGGGCCGCTCCTCGAACCTTTTCCTGCGTAACGGCGGGCGCCTCTACCTGGACGTGGGCGCGCACCCCGAGTACGCCACCGCCGAGTGCGACCGGCTCGAGGACCTGCTCGAGCAGGATCGCGCCGGATCGGACATGCTCGCCGATCTGGCGCTCCAGGCTGACGAAGCTCTGGCCGAGCTGGGCACCGATCTGCGCCTGCACCTGTTCCGCAACAACCTGGACTCGCAGGGCAACTCGTATGGCTGCCACGAGAACTACCTGCTGCACCGCCGCCGCGACTTCCGCCAGGTGGCCGACGCCCTTGTTGCGTTCTTCGTGACGCGCCAGATTCTGGTGGGCAACGGCTGGATCAACACGGCCGCCGCGGCCCCGCGCCTGCAGTTCTCCCAGCGTGCCGACCAGATGTGGGATGCCGTATCGTCGGCGACCACCCGCTCGCGCCCGATTATCAACACCCGTGACGAGGCCTTGGCTGACTCGGGCGCATACCGACGCATGCACGTCATCGTCGGAGACACGAACGTCGCCGAGCCGACGACCGCGCTCAAGGTCGGCATGACCGAGCTGCTTATCCACGCGATCGAGGACGGCCTCCAGATTGAGGATCTGTCGCTCGCCGACCCGATGCGTGCGATCCGTGAGATCAACGCGGACCTGTCCGGCTCGGCCTCCATCGAGCTGGCATCCGGGCGCATGACCAGCGCCGTCGCGCTTCAGCGCGAGATTCGCGAGCGGGTGCTCGCTCGTATTCCCGTCGCCGACCTGGATCCCATGCGCGCCTACGTCGTCGACCTGTGGGGCCGAGGCCTCGACGCGATTGCCAGCGGCGACTGGAGCGCGGTGGAGACGGAACTCGACATCGCGATCAAGCGCAAGCTGCTGACCTCGTACTGCGCGCGCACCGGTGCCGCCCTGAGTGATCCGCGCGTGGCACGCCTGGAGCTGTCCTACTCCGAGATCACGGCGGACGGCCTGCGCGAACGCATGGAGCGCGCAGGGCTCATGCGCCGACTGACGAGTGAGCAGGGCGTGGCGCGCGCGATAAGCGTCCCCCCGGCGACGACGCGAGCTCACCTGCGCGGACGCATCATCGCCGCCGCGGAGGATGCGCGCGCCGACCTGAGCGTCGACTGGGTGCATGTGCGCCTGGACGATTCGTCGACGATTCCGCTCTCCCTCCAAGATCCTTTGGCCACATCCGATCCGCGTGTGGATGCGCTCATCGCGCAGATTGACGCTCAGTCTCCTACGATTCCCGCATGAGCTCAGCTTCACGCAATCCCGATTCTTCGAGCAGCCGACGCACGAAAGGTTCCTCGCAGCGCGCCGCCGCGATGGGTGAACGCTCGCGAGGTTCGTCTCGCGTGTCCGTGCTCGTGCGCCTCCTCATCGCGCTGGTAGTCATCGGGGTGTGCGCGGCCGTCGCCTGGTGGGCATTCCGCCCGGCGCCCGCCGCCCAGGAGGAGAACGGTGCGGGTGTCAGCGCGCAGTCGACGACCCTGCCACTCTTCGAACGCGTCGTCGTCTCCGGCCGTGTCGGAGCCACACCGACGATCGAAATCAAGGCTCCCCTGGAAGTCGACGGCTCGAAGGCAACGACGCTCGTGAAGGGCGATGGCCGAGAGATCACCGAGGGGTCGCCTGTACTGGTTGCGATCACGGCCTTTGACGGCGAGACCGGGCAGACCCTGTCGGAGTTTGGACGCCCGCAGCTGAGCCTGGGGATCGTCGGCACTGACGTCATCGGTGAGGACCTGACGAACATGGTGATCGGACAGCAGGAGGGCTCGCGCCTGATCGCCTTCCGTACGATCGCGCCGGGTGCTGGCGCCCCCGGATCCACGAGTAACGTCGAGGTCGATGTCATCGACATTCTGCCATCCATCGCGGTGGGCACCGCGGTGGATGCGTCGGTGGGCCCCCTCAGCGTCGAGATCAACCCCAATGGGCCGATCATTACCCACGGCTCGACCGTCCCGGATGGCGTGACGACGCAGATGCTCATCAAGGGTGACGGCGTGCAGGTCCATGAGTCCGACCGTGTCGTCGCACAGTTCACCGCCCTGGGGTGGACCGATGGCGTCGTGCGCGTGTCCACGTGGGAGACCGGCGTCCCCCAGGTCATCAACCTCGGGAAGGCCATGCGCGGTCTGCAGACCGCTCTCGTCGATCAGAAGGTCGGATCGCGCCTAGCGATCACGATCCCGCCGGACCTGGCGGCCGGCGACGATACGCTGTGCTTCGTCATCGATATTCTCGGTACAGAACCGGGCCTGAGCGCGACCGAGGACGACAAACCCCAGTCCTGAGCGTTCATCCCCTGAGAGTGGGCGGGCATCGGCACTCGGCCTTGTGGGACACTGGGAGGCATGCTGAGATGGATGACCGCCGGAGAATCGCACGGGCCCGCGCTACTTGCCACTATCGAGGGGCTTCCCTCGGGCTTGCGTATCACGACCGATGATCTGCGCCGGGCGTTGGCGCGCCGCCGTCTGGGCTACGGGCGCGGTGCGCGCCAGAAGTTCGAGACCGACGACGTGTCGATCGTGGCGGGTGTTCGTCACGGCGTGACGACGGGCGCCCCTGTTGCCATTCGGATCGGTAACTCCGAGTGGCCCAAGTGGGAGACCGTCATGAACGCCGACCCGGTTGATCCGTCCGCTCTCCTCATCGATGCGGGCACGGGCGACGAGCGCGAGATTGCGCGTAACCGCCCGCTGACCCGGCCTCGTCCCGGGCATGCGGACCTGCCCGGCATGCTTTCGTACGACCTGTCCGAGGCCCGCCCGGTGCTCGAGCGTGCCTCCGCCCGCGAGACGGCGGCTCGGGTTGCTCTCGGGGCGCTGGCCGAGGCACTGCTCGACCAGGTCGCTGGTATTCGCCTCGTCTCCCACGTTGTTGCGGTTGGTGCCCAACGCGCGTCGGCCTCGACGATCCCGACCCCGGCCGACGAGGAGGCCCTGTGCGAGGCCTCCATGCGCACCCTCGACCTCGCCGACAACGCCCGTTTCGAGGCTGCAGTGGACGACGCGAAGCACAGCGGCGACACCATCGGCGGCGTCGTCGAGGTCATCGCCTACGACGTTCCGGTGGGCCTGGGGACGCACGTGAGCGCCCGTGAGCGACTGGACGCCCGCCTGGCCGGCGCCCTCATGTCGATCCAATCCGTCAAGGGCGTCGAGATCGGCGACGGCTTCGCGCAGGCGGCCCTGCTGGGCTCGGCCGCCCACGACGAGATCGTTCGGGGCGAAGACGGGCACCTGACGCGTACCACGAATCACGCCGGAGGCATCGAGGGCGGCACGTCCAACGGTGCGCCCATCGTGGCTCGCGCCGGATTCAAGCCGATCTCGACCGTCCCGCGCGCCCTGCGCAGCGTGGACCTGGCCACGGGCGAGGAGGCGGTGGGGCTGCACCAGCGCTCCGACACCTGCCAGGTCGTCCCCGGCGCCGTCATCGCCGAGGCCGAGGTGGCCCTGGTCCTGGCCGACGCCCTCTTCGACCACGCGGGCGGGCGATCGGTCGCCGAGATGCGCCGCAACCTGGACTCCTACTGTCAGGTCGTGGGGGAGCGGGCATGATCGTCGCCCTTCCCATCGTCCTTGTTGGCCTGCCTGGCGCGGGCAAATCCAAGGTGGGACACCTGCTGGCCGAGCGCCTCGGCGTGCCCCATATTGACACCGACGCCCTCATCGTCGAGCGTGAGGGGCGAGCGATCTCTGATATTTTCGCCACCGACGGCGAGGCCGCCTTCCGCGTCATGGAGACCGCGGCGGTCGCTCACGCGCTGACGGGCCACGCCGTCATCTCGCTGGGCGGGGGAGCGGCAGCCACCCCTGCCGTGCGCGACCTCCTGGACGGCCACACCGTCGTCTACATCGACGCGCCCCACGACGAGCTCGTTCGCCGAACCGCCGGCAAGACGCACCGCCCGCTGCTGGCCGCCGATCCCGACGGCGCTCTACGCCGCCTGCGCGCCGAGCGCGAGCCGCACTACCGCGCCGTCGCCACGGTGACCGTGCCCACCGGGCCTGGCCCCGTTGATGACGTGGTCACCGACATTCTCAACCACTTGGAGCACCAATGAGCACCACCATCGAGGTCAGTGGCGACAAGCCCTCGACCATCACCGTCGGCCGCGATCTTGGCTTCGCCCCGATCGTGGGCGCGCTTGACGAGTCGGCCACGAAGGTCCTCATCATCCACGCCCGCCCTCTTGCGCCCCGAGCCGAGGCCCTGGCAACCCACCTGCGTTCCCTCGGGTACGAGGCCGCCACCGCCGATCACCCAGACGCCGAGGCCGGTAAATCGATCGAGGTCGTCGCCGGTCTGTGGGACACCTGCGGGCGCCTCCAGCTGGGCCGCAAGGACGCGATTGTCGCCATGGGCGGGGGAGCGACCACCGACATGGCGGGCTTCGTCGCGGCCACGTGGCTGCGCGGCGTCACGCTCATCAACGTGCCGACCACGCTGCTGGGCATGGTCGATGCCGCTGTGGGCGGCAAGACCGGCATCAACACGTCGGTGGGTAAGAACCTGGTCGGCTCCTTCTACCCGGCCGTCGCCGTCGTCGCCGACATGAGCCTGCTGGAAACCCTGCCTCGCGAAGACCTCGCCGCCGGGGCGGCCGAGGTCATCAAGTGCGGATTCATCGCCGACCCCGAGATCTTGCGCATCGTGGGGGAGACCGACCCGGCGCGCCTCCTGGATCCGACCAGCGAGGAGCTGGCGGACATCACCACCCGCGCGGTGGCCGTCAAGGCTCGCGTCGTCTCCGCCGACCTGACCGAGGGCGGCCTGCGCGAGATCCTCAACTACGGCCACACCCTGGCCCACGCCATCGAACGCGCGAACGACTATACGTGGCGCCACGGCGACGCGGTCGCCGTCGGCTGCTGCTTTGCCGCACGCCTGGCGGCCGCGCGCGGGCTCCTCACGGATGAAGAAGTCGCCCGCCACGACGAGCTCTTCGCTCGCGTCGGCCTGCCCACCCGCTACTCGGGCACGTCCCTGGACGAGCTCACGCACATCATGCTCTCGGATAAGAAGGTCCGCCGCGGCGTCTTGCGCTTCGTCCTCCTGGACGGCATCGCGAACCCGGGCACCCACCCGGTCGACCCCTCCGAGCTCGCCGACCCCGCCCGCTCCATCGGAATCGGCGTATGAGCCTCGTCGTCCTCATCGGAGTGCCCGGCTCGGGCAAAACCACTGTCGGTCGACTGCTCGCCCAGACCACGGGCCTGCCCCTGCTCGAGGTTGATGACGCCGTCGAGGAACGCCTGGGTGCCCACATGCGCACCCTCGTCGTGGCTCGCGACCCGCGCCTGGCCCAGGCCTCGCGTGACGAGGCCCTCCGCCTGCTCGGATGCGACGAGGGCATTGTCACGCTCGGCGCCTCCCAACCCCTCGACCCCGCCACGGCCTCGGCAATTCATGAGGCACGAGCGCGCGGCGCGGCAGTCGTCGAGCTGGCCGCCGACCTTTCCGCAGTATCTCGCCGAGAAAACCTGAGCGCCCCACGCTCCGTGGGCCTGGGTGCCCCGCGCGCCGTCCTGGCCCAGCTGATGACGCAGGCCCGCATCGCCTACGAAGCCGTGGCCGACACAACAGTCGATACGAGCGGCCTCACCCCGCAAGAAGTCGCCGAATTCGTTGCTCGCGCGTGTAAACTGGCCCCTGATTACTGATTCCTTTACGAGTGAGGTACACCTGTGGCAACGACAAATGATCTGAAGAACGGCCTCGTCATGGTGATCGACGGCCAGCTCTGGCAGGTTGTCGAGTTCCAGCACGTCAAGCCCGGCAAGGGCCCGGCCTTCGTGCGCACCAAGATCAAGAACGTCCTGTCCGGCAAGACCGTCGACAAGACTTTCAACGCCGGCCTCAAGATCGAGACCGCCACCGTTGACCGTCGCGACATGACGTACCTGTACCAGGACGGCACCGACTACGTCTTCATGGACCAGTCCACCTACGAGCAGATCAACGTTCCCGCCGAGACCGTTGGCGACGCCCGCAACTTCATGGTGGAGAACCAGGACGTCATCGTCTCCCAGCACGACGGCACCGTCCTGTTCGTCGAGCTGCCCGCCACCGTCGTCCTGACGATCACCCACACCGAGCCCGGCCTGCAGGGCGACCGCTCCTCCGCCGGCACCAAGCCCGCGACCCTCGAGACCGGCTACGAGATCCAGGTCCCCCTCTTCATGGAGGAAGGCACCCGCGTGAAGGTCGACACCCGCGACGGCTCGTACTCGGGTCGCGTGACCGAGTAATGTCGAAGCAGCACCGCTTCACCTCGCGCACGAAGGCCCGCAAGCGCGCGGCCGACGTCGTGTACGAGGCCGACCAGCGCGGGATGGGGTCCAACCCCGACGTGCTGCGCGACCTGTTGCGCGAGCGCCGCGTCATCACCGCGGCCCAGACTCCGCTCCCGGAGTTTTCGATCCAGATCATTGGGGGAGTGGCGGACAACCTGCGCCGCATCGACTCCCTGATTTCGGCGCACGCCCGCGTGCCCGGCCTGGATCGCATCGCCGCCGTGGACCTGGCCGTCATGCGCGTGGCCGTGTGGGAGATGCTGGAAAACGACGAGGTGTCGCCGATCATCGTCATCGACGAGGCGATCTCGATCGTCCGCTCGATCTCGACCGACACGTCTCCGTCCTTCGTGAACGCGGTTCTCGATGCCATCCGTAAGGACCTGGCATCCCCCGCGTGGTCCCGCAGGCAGGGCAGTGACGAGGATTCCTTCGTCGCCGACTCGAATTCTCCCGAGCCACCGGCCACGTCTGCCGATTCTCTGCCCGTCCAGGAGGCGCCGGCTCGGTCGCTTCCCGCAGGCGCGACGCCGCTCGACGGCGCCAGCGTCGAGGATGATCTCGACGAGCTGCTTGAGGAATACTGAGCACTCGCATCATGACAGTGGCCGCCCCGGTTGTCCCGGGGCGGCCACTGCTATGCGGGCTACGCGCTGGTGATCGCCTGGTTCAGCGCCGCCATCTCGGAGGGCGGCAGAGTGATCGGCGTTGAGGTGAAGCGAATGTCATCAAGGCGTCCCGACGGTGCGAACACCATGTCCCAAAAAAGAGAGACCTGCCCGGAAGCAATCGCATTCCAGAGGGCGGGCATCTGCCTCATCTTGTCCACAAACTCTCGGTCCGCGAGGAGGCGGCATCCGATGGAGGGGCCGAAGCCCGCTGGGATCGTCCGCCCCTCTTCGGTAAAGGTGAGGGCGCGGGAGGTTCCGCCGTGGCAGTGGCCGATGTGAAGCTCGCCGGGCTTGTAGCCGAGAGCGTCGAGGCTGTTGCGTCCCTGTCCGACTCCGCCGACTCCGCCGGCGAACGCGATGCCGTGCTTATCCCAGATCACTTCGAGAGCTGTGTGGCCCATCTGCTCGGAGTCTGTCCGGGCGAGTAGGTTCTCTGCAGTGAGCTCGGCGGCGTAGGCTGTGGCCCTGGCAACTGCGCTCACGTCAGCGTTGAAGGATGTGAGCTTCCAATCATTCATGGGACCAGGCTACCGCAGAAGACGACGGTGACGAGTGCGTATCTCTCGGTATGACAAACGGGTGTGGGTGGCGGGATCGCTGTGATCCTGCCACCCACGTTGCACCTTCATGGATCAGAGCGACACACGTGTGGTGCGCACATCCCAATACTCGGGGCCGTCGGTGATGACCTCGAAGGTCCACTCGCCCGGCAGCTGCATGATCTGTGCCAGAAGCGGGCGGGGCAGGTGGGGAGCGCGGATGATGAATGACTCACCGGCGCTCATGGATTGCGCGGCACCAAGCACGGCGGCGTGACGCAGCCGGTGGGGGATCGCCGTCGCGTCGATCAGTGGGTCGGTGGAGTCGTGTCCACCGCAGCCGCAGCCTCCGGTCGACGTCTGGGGCATGGGTAGTTCCTGAATGGTCATGGGTGGCCTTCCTCTTCGTACACGTCATTTTCTACGCGTTGATACGCATCTTTATTTTAATGGCTGTTCCCCTCTCATAACCAGCGCAGGAATAAAAATGGGTTCGGTTGACCATTGGTTGCATACCCCGTAGGGGTAGTAAGCGTACCCCTACGGGGTATGTGGTATTGCTATGGCAGCCTAGCGATGCCGTTCGCATCGAACGCGCAGCCATACAGGGCTGTCTTGCGTGATCTCATCTGGATTGGATTCGTTGATATCGGCGCTCAAGGACCGGAAACAGTGCGATTTATGCTCGTTTGGCACGCGGCGTCATGATGGTGTCCGATTCTATGTAACCGCTTGCACGGAGCATATGTAAGCGTTTGTATTCTGGTGGTGTCACCGCCTGGCGTCGTCGCCCGAGTACGTCACACCAGCAATTCTGGAGAGAAGGCAATGATGCATTTATCCGGGCTCTTTGATTCACGCATGGCGCCACCGACGTCGCTGTCGCTGGCACAGCAGCGGCGCAGGTGGCTTGTCGAATCCCTCAAGACATACGCCGTCCTGGTCATCGTCGACGGTGGCTTCTATCTTCTGGGGCTCGACCGTCACCGTCCTTGTTGTCTCGGCGATCGTCGGCCTGATCTGTCTGGAATTTGTCGCGTTCTTCGAGGAGCGTAACTTGCGTGCAGACCGTGAGTTTAGTGCGGCACAGGAGGAAGCATGAGTTGTGAACTGAGTATCGATCAGCTGGCGGAGATTGCCATCGACGTCGTTCGCGTCGGGATGGCGATCGCGCTTGATCCGCCGTGTGACCTTGCGGTTGACACGAAGTCGAATCGTAACGACCTGGTGACGGCGGTCGACAGGGCAATCGAGGAGGAGATTGCTGCTCGCCTGGAAGAGGCAACCGGCCTGCCCCTGTTGGGGGAGGAAGGACACGCCGTTGATTCCTTCGCGGGCCGCGTGTGGGTCCTCGACCCCATTGACGGCACGATGAACTACGTGGAGACGCACCGCGACTACGCGGTTTCACTTGCGTTGTGCGAGGACGGAGAACCCGTGCTCGGAGTCGTCGCGGACGTCGTCGGCGGCCATGTCTGTCATGCGATCCGAGGCAGGGGCGCGTGGTTGGATGGCGTTCCACTGCCTCGCGCGCAGGATGCTTCCTCGTATCGCGAGGCGATTGTTATCACGGACATCAAAGAGATCCTTGCGTTGTCGAGGCTCGCGCGGGCACTGCAAGAGAGCAGAGGACACCGACGCTACGGCTCCGCTGCGCTGGAGTGCGTCGAGGTTGCGCGCGGGCGCGCGGGTGCCTTCGTGCACATGTGGGTATCCCCGTGGGATATCGCGGCGGCGACCCTTATTGCGACCGAGTGCGGGGCGTTGGCAACGCGGTTGGACGGTACGTCCCTTGATGTGCGCTACAAGGGTTCGTTCCTCTTGGCTACTCCCGGCGTCCATGCCTCGTTGGTGGAGAGGCTCATGACCTCTGTTCAAGAGGGCTGATGATCGCGCGGGACGGGGGCCGTGAGGTCGTTGCGCGCGATCATCCCGTGCTGGCGCGCACGACCAACTCGGTCTCGACGCGCTCGCGCACGGGCGCTTTGTCGTCTCCCAGTGCTCGTGCGATCGCGCAGTCGACGGCGAGGGCGCCGACGCGTGCGGGAGCGCGGTCAATCGAGGTGAGCGCGAGTGCGCGGGTAGCGGCGAGTGCGGAGTTATCGCAGCCGACAACAAGGATGTCTCGACCGGGGACGAGGCCGTGGCGCAGAAGCGCGAGGATCGCGCCCTGGGCGCACTGGTCGTTGTAGCACACGAGCGCATCTACCCCGGTGGGCAGCCCGGCGCGGACGGCCAGGAAGCCGGCATCGACGTTGTCGCCTCCTGGAATACAGACGTGGTCGATGCGCACACTGCGGCAGGCCCTGAGAAAAGCTGACTTGTGAGCGCGAGCGGAGGGCCCGGGAGGGCCCTCGATGAAGGCGACGCGTCGCCGTCCCCGGTCGCGCAGCAGCGTGACGGCCTCACGCATGCCGCGCTCGTTGTCGCTCGTGATCAGATCGAGGTCCTCGCGCACCGCTTGCTGGCCGATGAGGACGGTGGGTACGTGTGCGTAGCTCTGCGAGATGCACGAGGAGTCCACCGCTATGACCGACTGGGCGCGCAACTGCAGGACGGACTCCCAGGCCCTCTCCACGTCGCGTGAATCGTCGATAGATTCGACGATGATTCTAAATCCGTGCCGTTCGGTGGCCCTGAGTGCCTCTGCCCGGTAACGCACGTGTAGCTCCTGCCCGAGAGCACAGACGAGGCCGAGGATCTGGGGCCTCGAGGATGCCAGCAGTGAGGCAGCGATATTTGCTCGGTATCCGAGCTGTTCGGCGACCTTCTCAATCCGTTCACGCGTTGAGGGCGCGACGCGCGGCGAACCCTGGAGTGCTCTGGACACCGTCGCAATGGACGTTCCGGCGACGATTGCAATGTCGTCAAGGGTGACGCGGCGGGCGGTGCGTCCCTCGTGTGGTTCGGGGGATGCGTCAACGTCGGCAGCGGTTGCTGACGGCTTCGCCTTATTCGTCATACTCTCAGTGTATAGCCGCTCACGTGGCCTTTCACACGCGTGAGTCGACCGCGAGCGCCAAACCGGGCGCGTAGTATTGATCTGGAACACATCCTTTAATGACCGTCCCGTGAGGCGGGGAAGGAGAGAGCAGTGGGATCACTGCACGCTGATCGCGCATCGCGCGGCAAAGAAGTACTTGGAGCGGGTGACGTTGCCCGATCCCTGACACGTATTGCCTACGAAATCATTGAACGCAACGGCGGTAGCGAGAATCTCGTCATCGCCGGCGTCCCCACGCGCGGAGCAACGCTTGCGCGTCGGCTCGTCAACAGGATCCGCGAGGTCTCCGGCACCTACGCCGACCTCGCCGTCATCGACACGACGATGTTCCGCGACGACCTGGCCAGCCAGCCGCTGCGCGCCCCCAAGGAAACGCTGATTCCGGTCACCGGCATCGATGGTAGGACCGTCGTGCTGGTCGACGATGTTTTGTACACGGGACGCACGATCAAAGCGGCGCTCGACGCGCTGACTCGCATCGGGCGCCCCGCTGCCGTCCAGCTCGCCGTCCTGATCGACCGCGGCCACCGTGAGCTGCCGATCCGACCGGACTTCGTCGGCAAGAACCTGCCGACCTCGCGGGATGAGACCGTGACCATCCTGCTCGACGAAACCGATGGGCGCGACGGCGTCCTGCTAGGGAAGGGCCTGTAAGCGATGAGCCTCAGCCATCTTATTTCCATCCGCGATCTCACCCGCGAGGAGGCGATCCTGATCCTCGACACAGCGGAACAGATGGCCGCCACGCAGCACCAGAGCGTGAAGAAGCTTCCGACGCTCCAGGGAAAGACCGTCGTCAACCTGTTCTTCGAAGACTCCACGCGCACGCGCATCTCCTTCGAGACCGCCGCCAAGCGCCTGAGTGCCGACGTCATCAACTTCCAGTCGCGCGGCTCGTCGGTGTCCAAGGGCGAATCCCTCAAGGACACGGCCCTGACGCTGCAGGCGATGGGTGCCGATGCGGTGATCGTGCGTCACTCCTCGTCGGGCGCGGCCCACCGCCTGGCCCACGCCGGGTGGATGAACCTGCCGGTCCTCAATGCGGGCGACGGCACCCACCAGCATCCGACCCAGGCGCTCCTGGACGCCATGACGCTGCGCCGCCACTTCGGCGCCGACGACCCTGCCGGCCGCCTCCCTGAGCCAGGCACCGGCCTCGACGGTGCTCACGTCGTCATCGTGGGCGACGTCCTGCACTCGCGCGTAGCCCGCTCCAACGTCGACCTGCTGACCCTCCTGGGCGCGCGCGTCACCCTCGTCGCGCCCCCGACGCTGCTGCCGCTGGGGGTCGACACGTGGAACTGCCAGACCTCGTACAACTTCGACGAGGCCCTGGCGAGTCAGCCCGACGCTGTCATGATGCTGCGCGTGCAACGGGAACGCATGTCCAGCGCGGGCGGGGGATTCTTCCCCTCGCCGGGTGCCTACCACGCCGAGTATGGCCTCACCCCCGAGCGCTTCACGAAGCTGCGTTCCGACGCGGTCGTCATGCACCCGGGCCCCATGAACCGCGGCCTCGAGATCTGCGCCGAGGCAGCAGACTCACCTCAATCTGTCATCGTCGAGCAGGTCTCCAACGGCGTGTGCATTCGCATGGCCGCCCTCTACCTGCTCCTCGCATCGGAAGGACACAGCAATGACTAAGCAGACTCGCGACATTCTCATCAAGGGGGCGTCTTTGGTCGGCGGGGACGCGACCGACATTGCGCTGTCAGGAGGTGTCATCGTCGCCATCGGTACCCAGGCTGGCGACGCAGTACGAGACCCCCGCGTTATCGACGCCGAGGGCCTGGTCGCCCTGCCCGGCCTCGTCGACATCCACACGCACCTGCGTCAGCCTGGCGGAGAGGACGCCGAGACCGTCTTTACCGGCACACGCGCGGCCGCTGCGGGAGGCTACACGGCAGTGCACGCGATGGCCAACACGACGCCCACGCAGGACACCGCCGCGATCGTCGACCAGGTGCTGGACCTGGGTGAGGCGGCCGACTGGGTCGAGGTTCGCCCCGTCGGAGCCGTCACCAAGGGGCTGGAGGGCAAGCAGCTCGCGTCCCTGGGGTCGATGGCCCGCTCGCGCTCCAAGGTGCGTGTCTTCTCCGACGACGGCAAGTGCGTCTCCGATCCGGTCCTCATGCGCCGCGCCCTCGAGTACGTCAAGGGCTTCGACGGCGTCGTCGCCCAGCACAGCCAGGACCCGGCCCTGACCGAGGGCGCCCAGATGAACGAATCAGCGCTGTCGGGCGAGCTCGGCCTGGCCGGCTGGCCTGCGGTCGCCGAGGAGGCGATCATCGCCCGCGACATTCTGCTGGCCAAGCACGTGGGCTCGCGCCTGCACGTGTGCCACCTGTCCACCGCAGGATCGGTCGACATCGTGCGTTGGGGCAAGGCCCAGGGCGTGAACATCACCGCCGAGGTCACCCCGCACCACCTGCTCCTGACCGAGCAGCTGGCCGCCACCTACGACCCGCTGTACAAGGTCAACCCGCCGCTGCGCCGCGCGGAGGACGTCGAGGCGGTGCGCGAGGGCCTGGCCGACGGCACCATTGACGTCGTCGGCACCGACCACGCGCCGCACCCCCTCGAGATGAAGGACTGCGAGTGGCAGGCCGGAGCGTTTGGCATGACGGGCCTGGAGACGGCCCTGCCGATCGTTATCGAGACGATGGTGAACACCGGCCGTATGAATTGGGAGGACGTTGCTCGCGTCCTGTCCACCACGCCCGCGCGCATCGGTCGCGTCGAGTCCCAGGGCCGCGGCCTGGTCGTCGGGGCCCCCGCCCACGTCACGCTCGTCGATCCGCACGCGCGTATCACGATTGACCCTGCCAAGCAGTGGACCCGTTCGACTAACTGCCCGTTCCGCGGGATGGAGCTGCCCGGCCAGGTGCGCTTCACGATCTTCAATGGCGTCCCGACGGTCGCCGACGCCACCCCGATCGCCAAGGAGGATCGATGACTTCGACCGATATCGCTCTGCTCGTCCTGGAGGACGGCACCGTTTTCAAGGGACGCGCGTGGGGAGCGCGTGGCCGCACGCTCGGGGAGATCGTCTTTTCGACCGGCATGACGGGATACCAGGAGACCCTCACGGATCCCTCGTACCACCGCCAGATCGTCGTCATGACGGCCCCGCACATCGGTAACACGGGCGTCAACGACGAGGACCCGGAGTCCTCGCGCATCTGGGTTGCCGGTTTCGTCGTGCGTGACGCGGCACGGCGCGCCTCGAACTGGCGTGCACGCCGCGAACTCGAAGACGAGCTGGTCTCTCAGGAGATCGTGGGTATCGCCGACGTGGACACGCGCGCGATCACCCGTCACATCCGCGAGCGCGGTGCCATGCGCGCCGGCATTTTCTCGGGAGAGGCGCTGCCCGTGGGCGCGCAGTATCTCGGGGACGAGGCCGTGGCATCCCTGGTGCGTATCGTCGCCGAGTCGCCGGTGATGAGTGGGCAGGCCTTGGCCGCCGAGGTGTCGACGGATGAGACCTACGTGGTCGAGCCGCTGGGGGAGTGGGAGGGCAAGGAGCCCCTCGCGTCTGTGGTGGCCGTGGACCTGGGAATTAAGTCGCGTACCCCCTACCACCTCGCGGCGCGCGGAGCACGCGTGTACGTCGTGCCGTCGACGGTGTCCTTCGCGGACATCGAAGCCCTCAAGCCCGATGGCGTGTTCTTCTCCAACGGCCCCGGCGATCCGTCGACCGCCGACCGTGAGATCGGCGTGCTGCGCGCTGTCCTGGACGCGGGGATTCCGTACTTTGGGATCTGCTTTGGCCACCAGCTCTTTGGTCGCGCCCTCGGGTACGGCACCTACAAGCTGGATTACGGCCACCGCGGCATCAACCAGCCGGTGAAGGACGTGGCCACGGGCCGCGTCGAGATCACCGCTCACAACCATGGCTTCGCGGTGGACGCCCCCGTGGGGGAGCCCTCAGTTGCTCCCTTCGAGTCGGGCCGATACGGGCGCGTCGAGGTGTCACACGTCGGCCTCAACGACGGTGTTGTGGAGGGTCTGCGCGCGCTCGACATTCCCGCCTTCTCCGTTCAGTACCATCCCGAGGCAGCCGCGGGTCCGCACGACGGTGAGCTGCTTTTCGATCGATTCATGTCGCTTATGACCGCCGCGAAGGAGACCCACTGATGCCCCGCAGGAATGATCTGTCCTCTGTTCTCGTCATCGGGTCCGGCCCCATCGTCATCGGCCAGGCGTGCGAGTTCGACTACTCGGGCACGCAGGCATGCCGCGTCCTGAAGGAGGAGGGCCTGCGCGTTATCCTCGTCAACTCCAACCCCGCGACCATCATGACGGACCCGGGTATCGCCGACGCCACGTACGTCGAGCCGATCACCCCCGAGGTCGTGGCCTCGATTATCGAAAAGGAACGCCCCGACGCGCTGCTGCCGACGCTGGGCGGCCAGACGGCTCTGAACACGGCTGTCGCCCTGTCCGAGATGGGCGTGCTCGAGCGCTTCAACGTCGAGCTGATCGGTGCCTCGATTGAGGCGATCCGCGCGGGCGAGGACCGCGAGGAGTTCAAGGAGATCGTCGAGCGTTCGGGTGCCGAGGTCGCCCGCTCGTTCATCGCTCACACGATGGAGGAATGCCACGCGGCCGCCGCCGAGCTCGGCTACCCGCTCGTCGTTCGCCCCTCGTTCACGATGGGCGGCCTGGGCTCCGGCTTCGCGTACACGCCCGAGGATTTGGAGCGCATCGCCGGCCAGGGCCTGTCCGCCTCCATCACGACCGAGGTGCTCCTGGAGGAGTCGATCCTTGGTTGGAAGGAATACGAGCTCGAGCTCATGCGTGACAAGGCGGACAACGTCGTCGTCGTGTGTTCCATCGAGAACGTCGACCCGGTCGGCGTGCACACGGGCGACTCGATCACGGTCGCCCCGGCGCTGACCCTCACCGACCGCGAGATGCAGCGCCTGCGCGACATCGGTATCGCCGTTATCCGCGCCGTGGGCGTGGACACCGGCGGCTGTAACATTCAGTTCGCGATCCACCCCGACACGGGCCGCATCATCGTCATCGAGATGAACCCGCGCGTCTCGCGTTCCTCCGCGCTGGCCTCGAAGGCGACGGGCTTCCCGATCGCGAAGATCGCCGCGCGTCTGGCCACCGGCTACACGCTCGACGAAATCCCCAACGACATCACGGGCTCGACCCCGGCCTCGTTCGAGCCGACGCTCGACTACGTGGTCGTCAAGGTCCCGCGCTTCACGTTTGAGAAGTTCCCGGCCGCCGACCCGACACTGACCACCTCCATGAAGGCGGTCGGCGAGGCCATGGCGATTGGCCGGTCCTACACGGAGGCCCTGCAAAAGGCGCTGCGCTCGATCGACAAGGGCGGCGTGCAGTTCCACTGGGACGGGGAGGCACCCACCCCGGAGGAGACGCGCGCGCTCGTCGAGGCGGCCGCCGTTGCTACCGAGGGACGCCTCGTCCAAGTCCAGCAGGCGATCCGCGGTGGCGCCACCCTCGAGGAGCTCTTCGAGTCGACCAAGATCGACCCCTGGTTCCTGGACCAGATGTTCCTCCTCGACGAGGTCGCCACCCGCATCCGCGACGCCGAGGCCCTCACCGGCGACGTGCTCGCCGAGGCGAAGCGCCACGGCTTCTCGGACCGACAGATCGCCGCGATGCGCGGTCTGTCCGAGGACACGGTGCGCGAGGTGCGCGGAGCCTTCGGTATCCACCCGGTCTACAAGACGGTGGACACCTGCGCCGCCGAGTTTGCCGCCCGCACGCCCTACCACTATTCGACCTATGACCAGGAGAACGAGGTGCGCCCGCGCGAGCGCGAGGCCGTCATCATCCTGGGCGCGGGTCCCAACCGCATCGGTCAGGGCATCGAGTTTGACTACTCGTGCGTGCACGCGGCCATGGCGCTGCGCGAGCACTACGAGACGATCATGGTTAACTGCAACCCCGAGACCGTCTCGACCGACTACGACATCTCCGACCGCCTCTACTTCGAGCCACTCACGCTCGAGGACGTCCTGGAGATCTACCGTGCCGAGTGCGCGGCCGGCCCCGTCAAGGGCATGATCGTCCAGCTCGGCGGGCAGACGCCGCTGTCGCTGGCCGCCGACCTGGAACGTGCAGGCGTGCCGATCCTGGGCACGAGCCCGCGCGCGATCGACCTGGCCGAGGACCGCGAAGAGTTCGGAAAGGTTCTCGAGGCGGCGCAGTGCCCGGCCCCCGCGCACGACACGGCGCACACTCCCGAACAGGTCATTGCTGTCGCCGAGAAGGTTGGATACCCGGTCCTCGTTCGTCCGTCCTTCGTGCTGGGCGGGCGCGGCATGGCCATCATCAACGACGAGGGTGCGCTGCGCGATTACCTGGCCAGCCACGACTCCGAGCTGCTGTTCTCGCGCGGCCCCCTCCTCATCGACCGCTTCCTCGATGCGGCCATCGAGATCGATGTCGACGCCCTGTTTGACGGCACGGAACTCTTCATGGGCGCGATCATGGAACACATCGAGGAGGCGGGCATCCACTCGGGTGACTCCTCCTGCGTGCTGCCTCCCATGACGCTGTCCGCGCGCGAGCTCGAACGCATCACGGCCTCGACCGAGGCCATCGCCAAGGGCGTGGGCGTGCGCGGCCTCATCAACATCCAGTTCGCGCTGCTCTCGGACACCCTCTACGTCATCGAGGCCAACCCGCGTGCCTCCCGCACGGTGCCCTTTGCCTCCAAGGCGACGGGCGTGCAGCTGGCCAAGGCCGCCGCCCTCATCCAGGTCGGCTCCTCGATCGCGAATCTGCGCGAGGCGGGCATTTTGCCCGGATCGGACGCGCGCGAGATCCTCGAAGGCGGGTCCATCGCCGTCAAGGCGGCGGTCCTGCCCTTTAGCCGCTTCCGCACCGCGGCCGGCGAGATCGTCGACACGATGCTCGGCCCCGAGATGCGCTCGACCGGCGAGGTCATGGGTATCGATCACGACTTCCCGACGGCTTTCGCCAAGTCCCAGCTGGGCGCCTCCACGGACATGCCCACCAAGGGCGCGGTCTTCATCTCCATCGCGGACACGGACAAGCGCGCCATCGTGTTGCCCGCCGCCCGCATGGCCGAGATGGGCTTTACGATCATGGCGACCTCGGGTACTGCGTCGGTTCTGCGCCGCAACGGCATCGCGGCACAATCGGTGCGCAAGTCCTCGGAGGGGCGCGGCGCGGACGGCGAACCCACGGTCGTGGACCTCATCAACGAGGGCCTCATCGACATGGTCGTCAACACCCCGCAGCGGTCCGCCCCGCGTAACGACGGCTACCAGATTCGCGCGGCCGCCGCGTCGCAGGATCGCCCCGCAGTCACCACGCTGCAGGCTTTCAACGCGATGGTTCAGGCCATCGAGGTCCGTATGCGCGGTTCCTACGCCGTGCGCTCCCTGCAGGAGTGGGACGCCATCCGATCGGAGGAAACACGATGAACCCCCTGGGAGCTGCTACACCCGAAACCCTCGGTTTCGGTGACCGCCTCTACGCCGCCATGCGCGCGCACGGCCCAGTGTGCGTGGGCATCGATCCGCACGCCTCGCTCCTGGCCCAGTGGGGTCTCGACGACGATGCGAACGGCGTCCGAGAGTTTTCGCTGCGCGTCGTCGAAGCGCTGGGCGGGCGGGCCGCTGCCTTCAAGCCGCAGGCAGCTTTCTTCGAGCGCCACGGCTCACGTGGCGTCGCGGTCCTCGAAGAGGTGATTGCCGCCTGCCGCGAGGTGGGCACCCTGTGTATCGTGGACGCCAAGCGAGGCGACATCGGTTCGACGATGGCCGGCTATGCCGAGGCCTACCTGTCGGATGGCTCCGCACTCGCCGGTGACGCTGTGACGCTCTCGCCCTACCTGGGTGTTGGCTCGCTGACCCCCGCGTTGGAGTTGGCCAAGGCCACCGGTAGGGGAGTCTTCGTCCTGGCGCTGACCTCCAACCCCGAGGGGGCATCTGTCCAACACGCCCGCGGGGAGGACGGACACTCTGTCGCAGGTCAGGTCGTGTCCCAACTGGCGGACTTTAACGCCTCTTGTGACCAATCGCACCTTGGGCCTGCGGGCATTGTTATTGGGGCGACCGTTGGCGATGCCGTACAGCGCCTCGGCATCGATCTGCCCGCCCTGAAAGGCGCATTTTTGGCCCCAGGAGTGGGCGCGCAGGGCGCTGGTCCAGCGCAGGTCAGGCAGGTTTTCGCGGGCGCGGAAGACGCCGTATTGGCCTCGTCGTCCCGCGCGATTCTGGGCGCGGGTCCGAGTGTGACAGGGCTGCGTGACGCCTACCTTGCGACAGTCGATTCGCTGCAATAATCTGTCGGATTAACCACGAGTAGGCGTTTTGGGATGGCACTAGTGCTCTGGAAGCTGAGATAGTTTATTTACCGAAGATCCCAACGGAGGAGATGATCAGAATGGCACTACCTGATCTCACGCCGGAACAGAGGGCGCAAGCCCTTGAGAAGGCAACGCAGGCACGGCGTCGTCGCGCCGAGGTCAAGAACGCGCTCAAGGCGCGCTCGATGAACCTGTCTGAGGTTTTGGAACTCGCTGATTCAGACGAGGCTGTGGCGAAGATGAAAGTCGTTTCGCTACTGGAGTCGTTGCCGCGCGTCGGCACGAATACAGCCGCGGTGCTGATGGACGAGTACAAGATCGCCCAGAGTAGGCGAGTACGAGGCCTCGGCCCCGTACAGCGCAAGGCTCTGGTCGAGCGTTTCGGCTGATACGGGTACGCATGGCACAATTGAGCCATGACTCAGGCTCAATTGACAGTCCTTGCTGGCCCGACAGCCGTTGGAAAGGGAACTGTTGTCGCTGCTCTTCTGGAGCGCTACCCGACGCTGACGGTGTCGGTTTCGGCGACAACTCGTGATCCTCGGCCCGGTGAACTGAACGGCGTCCACTACTACTTCGTATCCCCGCAAGAATTCGATTCCATGATCGAGCGGGGGGAGATGTTGGAGTGGGCGCTTGTTCATGGAAAAAACAAGTACGGCACGCCGCGTGGCCCCGTGGATCAGGCTCTGGCCGCCGGGAAACCGGTGCTGCTGGAGATTGACCTCGCAGGGGCTCGCCAGGTGAAGGTCAACCGCCCCGACGCGCAGTTCATTTTCCTTGCTCCGCCCTCCTGGGAGGAGCTCGAACGCCGTCTACTCGGACGCGGAACCGAAGGCCCGGAGGAGCGAGAGCGTCGCCTGGCAACGGCCCGCGTCGAGCTGGAGGCTGCCTCGGAGTTTGACCACGTTGTGATCAACGACGATGTCGAGCGCGCGGTGGGTGAGCTGGCCCGGCTCATTGGCCTGGAGTAATATCTATCTGAATCTGCCACTGAGAGGAAGACACGCATGTCCGGAATTGTTGCCCAGCCCGTGGGTATCACGTCCCCGCCCATTGATGATCTGCTGGAGCACGTTGATTCCAAGTACGCGCTGGTTATTTTCGCCGCGAAGCGTGCTCGTCAGATTAACTCCTACAACCTGCAGCTTCAGCAGAACATGATCCAGTTCGTGGGTCCCGTTGTCGACGTGCAGCCCGACGAGAAGCCCCTGGCTGTGTCGCTGCGTGAGATCAACGAGGGTCTGCTCTCTCTCGAAGCTAACCCAGAGGCCTGACGTGGCAACGATTGTCGTCGGTGTGACCGGCGGCGTCGCAGCCTTCAAAGCACCGATCGTGGTCCGCGAGTGTCAACGCGCGGGCCACGACGTGTATGTGGCCGCGACGCGTGCCTCGTTGGATTTCGTGGGAGCGTCGACCTGGGAGGGGATTACGTCCCGCCCCGTCGCCGTCGATATCGCGGGGGAGGGGCGAGCCGAGCACGTGGAGCTCGCTCGTGTCGCGGACCTGATCATCATTGTTCCTGCGACGGCGAATACCCTCGCGCGCCTCGCGGCGGGTTTTGCTGACGACATGGTGTCGCTGACGGTGTTGGCATCGGATGCTCCGGTCGTCGTGGCGCCCGCAATGCACTCGAACATGTGGCTGGCAGCCGCGACGCAAGCGAACGTGGCGACGCTGCGCGAGCGCGGCGTGCACGTGATCGACCCTGAGTCGGGCGCGCTCGGCTCAGGTGATAGCGGCGTGGGGCGTCTGCCTGCCCCCGAGGAGATTGCGCGGCGCGCCCTGGATGTCCTCGACCGCGCAGGCGAGCTCGAGCCTGCCCCTGTTCTGGCCGGCCGGACCGTCGTCGTCACGGCCGGAGGCACGCGCGAACCCATCGACCCGGTCCGTTTCCTTGGCAACAAGTCCTCGGGTCGGCAGGGCCTCGCTGTCGCCGCCGCCGCGGCGCGTGCGGGGGCGAGCGTGCGCGTCATCGCCGCCAATATCGACGAGTCCGTCATGGCAGCTCTGCCCTCGGGCGTCGAGGTGACCCGCGTGGGCAGCGCCTGTGAGATGCGCGAGGCCACGATGGCACAGGTGATCGGTGCCGATGCGCTGGTCATGACCGCCGCGGTCGCCGATTTTCGCCCCGAGGCAGCCCAGGCCTCGAAAATGAAGAAGGACCCCACGAAGACTGACGCGCCGACCCTGCGACTCGTGCGCAACCCCGACATCCTCTCCGAGGTAGGCCACAGCGATATTCGCCCGGCCCTCGTCGTCGGCTTCGCCGCGGAGACGGGCACGGACGAGGAGATCCTGGCCAACGGCGCAGACAAGGCCGCGCGCAAGGGGGCGGACTACATCGCCCTGAACCGTGTGGGTGCGGGCGTCGGTTTCGGCGACGTTCCCAACGACATTCGACTCCTGGATGTCGGCGGGCAGATCGTGGGCCGTTACATCGGCTCAAAGGACGAGGTTGCGGCAGGTCTGGTCGCTCAGATGGCCGATTTCCTTGATAACCTTGAGCGGTGAGTCAACAGCTTTTCTCTTCCGAGTCCGTCACCGAAGGTCACCCCGACAAGGTCTGTGACCGTATCTCCGATGCGATCCTCGACGCCCTGCTCGAAGCGGATCCCCGCTCGCGCGTCGCTGTCGAGACGATGGCTGCAACAGGCCTCATCCACGTCGCCGGTGAGGTGACCACCGAGGCGTACGTCGAGATCCCCGAGATCGTGCGTCGTGAGATCCTCTCGATCGGATACGACTCCTCCCGTGTCGGCTTCGACGGCGCGTCCTGCGGCGTGTCCATCTCCCTGGATGGGCAGAGCCCCGACATCGCCGGCGGCGTCGACGAGGCCCTCGAGGTGCGCGGCACCCAGGGCGGTGACCCGCGCGACCGCTTGGGTGCGGGCGACCAGGGCATCATGTTCGGCTACGCAGCCTCCGACACCCCCGACCTCATGCCCGCACCCATCTGGCTGGCGCACCGCCTGGCCAAGCGCCTGACCGATGTGCGCAAGCAGGGCATCGTGGAGGGCCTGCGCCCCGACGGCAAGACCCAGGTGACCCTTGCCTACGAGAACGGTCGCCCCGTCGGCATCGACACGATCGTCGTCTCGACCCAGCACGACGAGAACCTGACCCAGAGCGCGATCGCGGACGCCGTGCGCGCACACGTGATCGACCCGGTCATCGAGGAGTCCGGCCTCGAGCTGGCCACGGGTGACATGACGGCCCTCATCAACCCTTCGGGACGCTTCGTCCTGGGCGGCCCGGCCGCTGATGCCGGCTTGACGGGCCGCAAGATCATCGTCGACACCTACGGCGGCATGGCTCGCCACGGCGGCGGCGCCTTCTCCGGCAAGGACCCCTCGAAGGTCGACCGTTCCGCGACCTACGCCGCCCGCTGGGTCGCCAAGAACGTCGTGGCCGCGGGCATTGCCGGGCGCTGCGAGATTCAGCTGGCCTACGCCATCGGACGCGCCCACCCGATCGGCCTGTACGTCGACACCTTCGGAACCTCCTCGATCCCCGAGGAACGCATCGCCGACGCGATCCGCGAGGTCTTCGACCTGCGTCCCTTGGGCATGATCGAGGACCTTGACCTGCTGCGCCCGATCTACCGCGAGACCGCCGCCTACGGCCACTTCGGCCGCGAGCAGTTCCCGTGGGAGGCCACCAACCGCGTCGCCGAGCTGCAGGCCGTGCTCGCATGAGCGTCGGCGCGGAGCAGGTCGACGAGTTCGTCCCCTCCTGGGATACCCCTCAGGCGCGCCGGGCGTGGAGGAGGCGCACGAGCCTGGAGATGATCGTCTCGGGCTTTATCGGCCTCGTCACCTCCTTCGTGCTCTCGATCGAGGCGTGGCAGCTGGCAGCCGATTCGTCGGCGCGTTTTGGCTGCGACGTCTCCGCCGTACTGTCGTGTTCAGCGGTCGCACAGACGTGGCAGGCCCGCATCCTGGGCTTCCCCAACGCGTTCCTCGGCATCTTCTTCGAGGCCGTCGTCTTGGCGATCTCCGTCGCGATTTTTGCGGGCGTGAAGTTCCCGCGCTGGTACATGGCGTGCACGAATCTGCTGTACACGGTGGCGCTGTTTTTCGCGTTCTGGCTGTTTGGACAGTCCTACTTCATTATCCAGGTGCTGTGCCCGTGGTGCCTGCTCATCACGGTCACGACGACCTTGGTTTTCGGCGGTATCACGCGCATCAATATCCGCGACGGCGTGATTGCGGCTCCCGCGTCGCTGCGCCGCATCGTGGCGCAGGGGCTCGACTGGGCGCTGTGGGGACTCATCGTGTTCGGCGTGCTCGCGATGGTCGTGGGCAAGTACGGGCTCAAGCTCCTGGGCTGATCAACGGACGCAGATGGGCACGGGCTGTGTTTGACTAGGCTCATGATGTCCACGCAGGGAATGCTTGACGGGTTTGACCCACCTGCGACGCGCAGTGCGGAGATTGCCCGCGTGCTCGTCGACGTCGATGTGGCGCACATGGATCGCCCGCTCGACTACGTCGTTCCCGACGCCCTCGTGGACGAGGCCGTGGTCGGCTCGCTCGTGCGCGTGCGTTTGTCGGGTAGCCGGGTTGATGGCTGGATCGTCGAGCGCACCAGACGCGAGGTCAGCGACTCCGTCGGGCGCCTTGAATCCGTTGTCTCGGCGACGCCCGTCGTCACCCCGGCCCTGTACGAGGCCTCGAAACGTATCGCCTTGCGGTTCCTTGCCACCACGTCGCAGGTGCTCTCCCTCGCGGTTCCGCCGCGCCACGCGCGCGCCGAAAAGGAAGAGCTTGCGGCCGCTCCTCCCACCTGGCCCACGGTGACGCACCGGGAGGCGGGGCAGGGGTGGGACCCCTATCCGGCTGGCGCGGCCCTCCTATCGCGGCTGCGCGACGGAACGTCTCCGCGCGCCATCGTGACGACGCTGCGGCCGCACGTGCGTGCCTGCCTGTCTGAGGCCGTGGGTGCGACGGTGTCGTCGGGCCGCTCCGTTATTGTCGTGACCCCGACGGGGGAGCACGCCACTCGCGTCGCCCGCGAGCTTGAGGAGGATCTGGGCGTGCCCGCGGTGGTGAGCGGTGGGGAGGTCAGCCCGGAGGAGCGCTACCGCGTCCACGTCGCTGCTTCCCTCGGACGTCTTCCCATCGTGGTGGGGACGCGCTCGGCCGTGTGGGTGCCGTGCGCGACAACCGGTCTGATCGTCATCGTCAACGATGGGGATGATCGCCTGCGTGAGCGGCGTTTCCCCAGGTGCGACGCGCTCGACGTGGCCGTGCAGCGCTGCGCTGCCGAGGGAGCTGGTCTGCTCGTCCTCTCGAACGCGCGTTCGGTCAAGGCTCAGGCTCTCGTGCGCTCTGGATGGGCGGTGAGCCTGGACCCCACGCCGCAGGCGCTGCGCGAGGCGACCCCCCGCGTTCACCTGCACGGTGAGGCTCAGGCGGACAGCGAGGGCGCGGGCGGACGCATGCGCATCCCGCAGGCCGCCCTGCGATTGATCCGCCAGGGCTTGCGCGAAGGACCCGTCCTGATCCAGGTCGCATCGGCGGGCTACTGGCCCACCGTCGTGTGTCGGCGCTGCGGCCATCTGGCCCGGTGCCCGCACTGCTCGGGTCCGCTGTCGATGGGTGCCGACTCCGCTGTGACCTGCGGGTGGTGTGGGCGCGAGCCGACCTCGTGGCGCTGCCCACAATGCGCGGGAACGCACGTGCGCGGGGCCCGGGTGGGGGCCTCACGTACCGCCGAGGAAATCGCACGCACTCTCCCGGACGCCTCCGTCCTCGAGTCTTCCGCCGCCCACCGCATCACCCGCACCCTGCCCGCGCGCCCCACCGTCATCGTCGCGACAGCCGGGGCCGAACCGAGCGTCGACGGTGGCTACGCCTGCGCCATCATCTTGGACGCCGCTGCCCTGGTCGGCCGGCCGGAGCTGTGGGCGCCCGAGGAGGCCGCACGCCGCTGGCTCGACGCCCTGTCGCTCGTGCGCCCGGGCCACCCCGGCCTCGTCGTGGGGACGATCCCCGAGGCCCTGGGCCAGATGCTCGTGCGCTGGTCTCCCACCGACTACGCCCAGCGCCTCCTTGACGAACGCGAAGCACTTGGGTTTTTCCCCGCGTGCACCATGGTGGCCCTGGACGGCACGGCGGCCCAGGTGCGCCAGGTGGCCGACCAGGTTGTGCGCGAGGGCGGCGCCGAGCTGGTTGGAACCGTTGCCATCCCCGCCACCCGCGAGGGTGAGCAGAACCAGGTCCGCACGCTCGTGCGCACGCCGTTGCCGGACACGGTCGCGATGCTCCAGGCGCTCACGGACATCCGCCGCTCGCGCTCGGCACGCAAGGTACCGCTGGTCAAAATGAGCGTGAACCCACCGGAGCTCTTCTGAGTCTGGGGCCTCGCGGTGCCGTAAACTGGCGCTCGTGCGCATTATTTTCGCTGGAACCCCCGATGCCGCAGTCCCGACGCTGCGTGCCCTGCTCTCTTCCTCCCACGAGGTCGCCCTGGTCATCACCCGACCGCCGGCTCGACGCGGGCGCGGTAAGACGATGTACTCGTCCCCGGTCGCCGAGGTGGCTGCGCAGGCGGGCGTTGACCTCCTGGAGACGACCTCGCTGAAGGATTCCGCGATCGGGCAGCGCATCGAGGCTGTGGGCGCCGATCTGGGCGTCGTCGTCGCCTATGGCGGCCTGGTTCCTCCCTCCGTTTTGGCCATGCCCACCCACGGGTGGGTCAACCTGCACTTTTCCGACCTGCCGCGCTGGCGCGGTGCCGCCCCCGTCCAGTGGGCGATTCGAGAGGGCGACCCCACCACGGCCTCGTGCGTGTTCAACCTGGAAGAGGGCCTCGACACGGGCGACGTGTACTCGCGCGTCGAGGTCGCAATCGGCCACGAGAGCGCCGGTGAGCTGCTCGAATCGATGGCCGAGGCCGGGGCAGGGCAGGTTCTCGGCGTCGTCGATGCGCTTGAGGCAGACTCCGCCCACGCAACCCCGCAGGCCGCTGAGGGCGTGACCCATGCCCGTCGCCTGGCGCACGCGGACGGCTACGTGTCCTTCACGCACGATGCCGCGACCGAGGACCGCGTTATTCGTTCGGTGACGCCCAATCCTGGTGCGTACACGGTGCTGCCCGGTGGGGCGCGCATGAAGCTCGGCGTCGCGACCCCCGTGCAGCGCGACGACCTGGAGCCCGGCCAGCTGGAGGTCACCAAGAAGCAGGTGAGCGTCGGCTGCGCGTCGGGCGCGCTGATTCTCGGCCAGGTCGCGCCCGCGGGTAAGTCCTGGATGGACGCCGCAGCGTGGGCCAGGGGCGCGCGGCCCGACGCCGAGGTGCGCCTCGGCGGACAGACGGAGGAAGAACGATGAGCGAGCGCCGATACTCTGACGGCTACCGCAAGCTGCGCCCGGCCGACGAACCCCGCCGCATCGCCTACGAGGTGCTGCACGAGGTGGCCACCCAGGGCGCCTTCGCGAACATCATCTTGCCCAAGGCGCTGCGTCAGGCCCGCAGGGAGGGCCACTTCAACGACCGAGACGCCGCCTTCACCTCCGAGCTGGTCCACGGCACGCTGCGCGCGATCGGCCGTCTTGACTGGGTGATCTCGCGCCACATCGATCGTCCACTTGCTGATCTCGATCCGCGCGCTCTTGTCATCCTTCGCATGGGCGCCCACCAGCTCCTCGACATGCGCGTCCCCGACCACGCAGCCGTCTCGGCGACGGTGGACGTGGCACGCGAGCACCTGACCGACGGCCCAGTTCGCTTCGTCAACGCCGTCCTGCGCTCCATCACCCGCGAGGAGGACGCCGAACGCGAGGCCGCGATGAACGAGATTGAGGACCCGGACGAGGCCTTGGGTGTGCGCTACTCGCACCCCGCGTGGATGGTTCGCGCATTCCGCCAGGCCCTGGAGGCGCACGGCTACTCCGCCGAGGAGCTCGAGGATGTCCTCGCAGCCGACAACGAGGTCCCCACGGTCACCCTCGTGGCGCGCCCGGGCCTGATGAGCGTCGACGAGCTGGCAGACGAGGCCGAGGATATTCTCGACACCCGCGTCGCCCTCGGAGCCGTCTCCCCGCGCGCTGTCCTGCTGGAGTCGGGCGACCCCGCACGTTTGCCCTCCATCCGCGACGGGCGCTCGGGCGCCCAGGATGAGGGCTCCCAGCTGGCCGCCCTCATCGCCGCCCACGCACCCCTGGACGGGGGAGAGGACGCGCGCTGGCTCGACATGTGCGCGGGCCCGGGCGGTAAGGCGGCGATGCTCGCCGGCCTGGCCGCCGAGTGCGGGGCGCGCGTGACCGCCAACGAGGTGCACCCGCATCGCGCGCGTCTCATCGAGCGCACGACCCGCCAATACGACTCCATCGAGGTCGTCAGCGGCGACGGGCGCACCTTTGGCGGGGGAGGCACCGCGTGGCCCCTGGCATCCTTCGACCGTGTTGTCGTCGACGCCCCCTGCTCGGGTATGGGCTCGATGCGCAGGCGCCCCGAGTCGCGCTGGAACCGTACGCCCGGCGACCTCGAGGAGCTCACCTCGTTGCAGGCGCAGCTGCTGGACCGCGCGGTCGCGCTGACCCGCCCCGGCGGTGTCCTGACCTATATCACCTGTTCCCCGCACGCGGCCGAGACGCGCGACCAGGTGCGACGCCTCCTGGACATAGGCGAGGTGGAGCTTCTTGACACCGTTGCCCTGGCCGACGAGTGCGCGCCCTTCCCACTGGAGATTCCCGACACCGCGGGGCGTCTGACAGGGACGCAGGGACGCACGCTACAGCTGTGGGACCACCGCGTGGGCACCGATCTTATGTTTGTGGCGTGCCTGCGCAAGCGTTAGCATATCCGTTATGAACGCCACAATTAGCCCGTCGATCCTGAACTGCGACATCGCTGACCTGCGCGGAGAGCTCACCAAGATTGCCGGCGCCGACGTCGCCCACGTCGATGTCATGGACAACCATTTCGTCCCCAACCTGTCGTGGGGCCTGCCCGTCGCCGAGGCCGTCGTCACGTCCGGAATCCTACCGGTGGACGCCCACCTCATGATCGAGGACCCGGACCGCTGGGCGCCGCAGTACGCGGAGGTGGGCTGTCACTCGGTGACCTTCCACGCCGAGGCCGCGGCCGCGCCGCTGCGCCTGGCGCGCGAGCTGCATCGCCTGGGTGCGCGCGCGGGCCTGGCACTCAAGCCCGCGACGGACATCGCTCCCTTCGTTGACATCCTCAACGAGTTCGACATGATCCTCATTATGACGGTCGAGCCGGGCTTTGGAGGCCAGTCCTTTATCGAGCAGATGATCCCCAAGATCGAGCGTACGCGCGCAGCCATCAACGCCGCGGGACTCGAGGTGTCGATTCAGGTCGACGGCGGTATTTCTCGCTCGACCATCGAGCGCGCTGCAATGGCTGGCGCCGACAACTTCGTGGCGGGCTCGGCCGTCTTCCGCGCCGAAGACGCCCACCGCGAAGTCGAGATCTTGCGCGAGCTTGCCAACGCGCACACGCACTGAGCGCACAGCGCTACACGCGAGCGGGACGAGGCCACGGCCTCGTCCCGTTCTTAATCCGCGAACACGTGTCGCACCCACAGAGCCCACGTGGCACAATGGGCGGCGAGTACTCCGGGGTCGGTGAAAGTCCGAACCGGCGGTGATAGTCCGCGACCCGCCCTCACAGAACGAGGGTGGCTGAGCCGGTGAAATTCCGGCACCGACGGTTACAGTCCGGATGGGAGGAGTGCATGAGGCGCACCCGTGCGCCTACTGTGCTGCGCGTACCCCGGTGTCGGAAAGTTCGTCGTGGCATCTCGGAACAAGCCCCGCGGCACTCTCGCCGTGGCAGCACCGATCATTTTCCTCGCCCTGTTGCTGGCGGGGTGGTGGCTCTCGACGACGCTGACCGGCATCGAAGCCTGGCGTCTGCCAAACCCCCAGTCCGTCGTCTCCAAAGCACAGGTGCTTCTCGGACTGCCGACGACGTGGGAGAGGGTGCGGATCACAGGCGCCGAGGCCGTCGCAGGGTGCCTGCTTGGCTCAAGCGTCGCGCTTCCATCGGCCTACGCGATCTACCGATCGCGCCTGCTGGCCGCCGCGGTCGAGCCTTTCCTCGGTGCGACGCAGGCGTTGCCCGCTATCGCTATCGCTCCCATCCTGGTCCTGTGGGTTGGCTACGGCTTCGTCGCCATCGTGGTCCTGTGCGCCCTCATAGTCTTTTTCCCAATCCTCGTCTCCACGGTCGTCGGCCTGCGTCACATCGATCGTGACCTGCTGGAGGCCGCCTCCCTGGATGGGGCCACCGGGTGGACGATGGCCTGGCACATGGAGCTTCCCCTCGCCGCGCCCGCCATTTTGGGCGGCCTGCGCAATGGCTTCGCGTTGTCCGTCACCGGCGCCGTCGTGGGGGAGATGGTCATGGGCGGAACCGGGCTCGGGCAGGTACTCACTCAAATGAGAAACAACGTCGACACCGCCGGCATGTTCGTCATCATCATCATTTTGTGCACGATGGCGACGCTGTTGTACACGATCGTGTACAGGGTTGAACGGTCCAAGCGTTACGACATCACGCAGTGAAGGAGAATCCCATGAACGTGTCCCAGTCTCTTCGCGTCCTCGCGCTCGGCGCGTGCGCCTCGCTGGCCCTGACGGCCTGCGCCGGCGGGGCAGCCACCCAGTCGGGTTCCAAGGACGGCTCTCACGTCACGATCGGCCTGACCTACATCCCGAATGTCCAGTTCGCGCCCGTGTACGTAGCCGATGCGCAGGGCACATACAACGACGCGGGCATCAGCGCCACCATCCGTCACCACGGTTCGCACGAGGGCTTCTTTACGGCGCTGCTGGCCGGGGAGGAAGACGTCGTGATCGCCTCCGGTGACGAGGCCGCGGTGGCCGCCTCGCAGGGCCTGGACATCGTCTCGATCGGCCAGTACTACGCCACCTACCCGGGCACGGTTATCGTGCCCGAGAGTTCGGATATCACGACGCTGGCTGACCTGAAGGGCAAGACGGTTGGCATCCCCGGTGAGCACGGCGCGAACTACTACGCGACCCGATCGGCCATGCAGAGCGCGGGCCTGGCCGAGGCCGACGTGACGATTGCGCCGATCGGCTACACGCAGCAGGCAGCGATCGCCTCGGGCCAGGTCGACGCGGTTGTCGGTTTCACCAACAATGACGCGGTGCAGATGCGCCTGGCTGGCCTGGAGATTCGCGAGATTGCGTTGGATCCCTCGACGCCGCTCGTGAGCGCTTCGATTATTACGACGCACAAGTGGGCCGAGGAGCATCCGGAGCAGGCGCGCGCCGTCGTCAAGGCCACGACCGATGCCATGAACGCGATCGCCGCGGACCCGCAGATCGCCATCGACGCCACGAAGAAGTGGGATGACTCGCTGGTGAGCGAGGACTCGCTGGCGGCCGCGAACGCGGTGCTGGCCGCGACCGTGCCGCTGTGGGTGGGCGAGAGTGGTCAGGCGAGCGGCGCGCAGGACCTGAACAAGTGGGCTCAGATGGTCACCTTCCTGGGCACGCTCGGCGAGCTTGAGGGCAGCGTGGATCCCGCAATGATCGCGACGAATGACTACGTGACGCAGGGCGAGGCACAGTCCTCTGCTTCCTGACGGTGAGCCGCGACAGGGACGCGCGCGTTTGGACGTAGGGTAGGCGGGTGAGTACCGCCCCTTCCGCCAACGTGCGCGTCCTTGAGCTTTTCGTCGAGCTCCTGGGCGCGCGGCCGGGACGCACCAAGGCGCAGTTGCGCTCTCTTCCCGGTTACCGAGGCCTCGCCGACGAGGCCTTTGAGACCCAGTTTCAGCGCGACAAGGATGCGCTGCGCGACGCCGGCGTTCACCTGAGCGTGGGGCGCAGCGAACGCTACGCCATCGACAGGGATTCTTTCGCCCCGGACATCGAGGTCACCAGCGTGGATCGCGTGCTGCTCTCGCTGGCGGCGCGCGCGTGGGACCGCAACGATGTCCTGGCTGATTCGATCGACGCCAAGGCGGCGGCTGCGTCCGAGGAGGATATCTCTGCGCCGGTCATTCGCCTGGGGCTCTCTGGCCTGGAGGCTGCGACGTCGTTTGCGCGTGCGATCCGCGAGCGCCGCGTCGTCAGCTTTGAGTATCCGGGGTCGGGGGAGTTGACGTTGCGCGCGGTCGAGCCGTGGGCGCTGACCGTCCAGGGGCGTGCGCTGTACCTGTGGGGCTGGGACTTGGATCGTGAGGCCGAGCGCACGTTCCGTGTCTCGCGCGTGCGTTCGCAGGTGGAGTTCCTGGGGGAGGCCGGCGATGCGTCGGTCGCGCCGAGCAGCGCTGTCCCGCGGGTGTCCTCGTTGGTGTCGCCGCTCGTTGAGGTCCGCTGCGACAGCGCGGCGCGCGCTCTCCTGCTCGGGTACGAGGCCTTGGCGCAGCCCGGTGATGAGTGGGCCGCGCGGCAGGGCTGGGAGTCTATGGCGTTGGAGGATGGCGAAGTGGGAACGTGGATTGCGCGTTTGCTGCCGCTGGCCGCCGACGTCGTCGTCGTGGCTCCCCCGACTCTGCGCGACGCGATGCTGGAGCGTCTGCGCATCGCTGGTGCGTGGGGAGGACACGATGCCTGAGAACGTGTCCCTGGCCTTTGTCCGTCTCTCCTCGATGGTCGCGTGGATCGCCGACCATCCGGGCGTGCACGTCGATGAGATTTGCTCGCACTTTGGTCGCACGCGCCGCCAGGTGCGCCGCGACATCGAGTACTTGGCGTCGGTGGGCGATTCCCTGCCGGGGCAATCCTTCGAGGTGGACTGGGCGCTCTTCGAGGAGGAGTCGCGCGTGTCGCTGCGCGCGACGCTGGGTGCGGGCGCACCCCTGCGCTTGTCGGAGGTGGAGGCACAGGCCTTGCTGATCGGGCTGTCGGCGATTGCCCCGTTCCTAGCGCCGGACGTGGCCGCTCACCTGCCCCATGCCGCCCTCGTCGTCTCCGCCCTGGGTGGGCTCGGGGATGCCGACGCCCAAGGAGGCATCGATGCCTCCCCAGCCCTGGCCTCGTCGCTTCCCGTGGAGGCGCTGCGCGACGCCCTGGCACGCAAGCAGCGTGTGTCTTTCGACTACGTGTCCTCGCGCGGACAGTCCTCGCACCGCGTCGTCGATCCGTGGTCGTTGGACGCGAGCGCGACCGGCTGGCTGCTGCGCGGGTGGTGCACGGCGGCGCAGGGACCGCGTACCTTCGCGCTCTCCTCGATGTCGAACCTTGGCGTGGTCGGCGCGCGCGTGCAGGAACCGCGCCGCGTACGCGACGACGCGCCCACGTGGACCCTCGACGTCGACCGGCCCGCTCGGTGGATCGCCGACGAGTACGGCGGGCACATCGATGGGGAGCTTGAGGACGGGGGAGCGCGCATCACCTTGCCCGTGTGGAACGAGGAGTGGGGGCTGAGCCTGCTCACCGACATCGCCGCCCACCTGCGCGACGTCTCGCCCGATCGGCGAGCCGAGGCGGGGCAGCGCGCACGCGCCATCGTGGCCGTATGGACCCAGGAGGATCAACCGTGAGCCCGAAACGACGCCGACACCGCGAGCGCGTCACCGACCCCTCGGCTTCCCAGGAACGCACGAGCGTGGGCGAGGGTAGTGCCGCCCAGCGATACGCGGCCTTCCGGGAACACGCGCGGGCGGCCTCGTCCCTGCGCGGACGCTGGGTCGCGGGGCTGAGCTTTACCCCCGACCCCTTCCAGATCGACGCGCTCGACGCCGTCGAGGCCGGCAACTCCGTCCTGGTCGCGGCGCCCACGGGCGCGGGCAAGACGATCGTCGGCCAATTCGGTGCCTACGTGGCGCTTGAGCGCGGCATGCGCGCCTTCTACACGACGCCCATTAAGGCGCTGTCGAACCAGAAATACCTGGAGCTGTGCGAGCTCTACGGGGCGGACAACGTCGGCCTGGCCACCGGCGACACGTCGATTAACCCCAAGGCCCCCGTCGTCGTCATGACGACCGAGGTGGCGCGCAACATGATCTACGCCGGTGTGTCCCTGGATGACTTGGGAGTCGTCGTCCTGGACGAGGTGCACTATCTGGCCGATAAGATGCGCGGGCCCGTGTGGGAGGAAGTGATCATCCACCTGCCCGCTCACGTGTCGATCATCGCTCTGTCGGCGACCGTGTCCAACGCCGAGGAGTTTGGCGCGTGGATCCGCGAGGTTCGCTCCTCGTGCGAGATCATCGTCTCCGAGCGCCGTCCGGTTCCCCTCTACCAGCACATGATCGTGGGGGAGGAGATCTTCGACCTGTACGCGCCCACCGGCAAGCGCAAGCTGAACCCCGAGCTGGTGGCCGCCACGAACGACTCGGGGATGCGGGGTGGGCGCGGCTCGCGCTCGTGGAACCGACCCGTGCGCGTGCGCCGCGAGTCGCGTCCCTCCACGCTCATCTCGCTGGATCGGGCCCACCTGCTCCCGGCGATCACGTTTATCTTTTCGCGCGCCGGGTGCGAGGACGCCGTGCGCCAGGTGCTGCTCACCCGCATCACGCTCACGACGCGCTCGGAGGCGGCCGCAATCGAGCGCTACGTCGACGAGGTCATCGCGCTGATCGCCCCCGAGGATGCGGTCGTGCTCGGGGTTGACGCGTGGAAGCACGGGCTGATGCGTGGCATCGCCGCCCACCACGCGGGCATGCTGCCCCTCATGAAGGAGGCCGTTGAGCATCTGTTTTCCGAGGGCCTGGTGAAGATGGTGTACGCGACCGAGACGCTGGCGCTGGGCATCAACATGCCCGCGCGCACCGTCGTCATCGAGTCGCTGACCAAGTGGAACGGCTCGGCCCACGTCTCGCTCTCGGCCGGCGAATACACGCAGCTGTCGGGGCGCGCGGGGCGTCGCGGCATCGACACGGAGGGTCACGCGGTGGTCTCCCACCGCGGGGGAGTGGCGCCCGAGGAGGTCGCTGCCCTGGCGTCCAAGCGCACCTATCCGCTCATCTCCGCCTTCACGCCGACCTACAACATGGTCGTCAACCTGCTGGCCCGCTCCACGCGCACGCAGACCCGCAAGGTCCTCGAGTCTTCCTTCGCGCAGTTCCAGGCCGACTCCGCCGTGGTCACCCTCGCCACGCGCCTGAGCGAGCTCGAGGCTGCGCAGCGCCTGGCCGGCGACGATCTGACCTGTTCGTCGGGCGACGTCGGCGAGTACCTCATGCTGCGCGATCGTATCGGCCAGGCGGAAAAGTCGGGTGCGCGCGCCCGTAAGCGCGAGACCCGCGAGGAGTCGCGACGGGTCCTGTCGCAGGTGCGCACGGGCGACGTCCTGGCACTGACACGCGGACGCAAGCTGCGCCTGTGCGTCGTCGGGGCGAAGGCCACCACGGCCTCGGGACGAGTCGAGGTCTCGGTCATCTCCGAGGACGCCACGTGGCGGGCGCTGGCCCCCGAGGATGTGCGCGGCGGCATCGCGGTCGTGGGCCACATGGCGATTCCCGGCGGCTCGGCGCTGCGCCGCACGAAGGAACGCACGCGCATCGCTGGTGAACTGCGCTCTGGCAGCGCGAAAGGCCGCTTCCCGCTGCCCGAAGGCGCCGAGGAGCAATCGGACACGATCGGGGAGCTGCGCGCAGCGATGCGCGCTCACCCGGTGCATCGGTGCCCCCACCGCGAGAACCACGCGCGCGCCGGCGCCCAGTGGGCCCGGATCAGCCGTGAGATCGAGGCCCTGCGCCGCTCCATCGATTCCCAGACCGGATCGGTCGCCGCCCACTTCGACCGCGTGTGCGCGGTGCTGGAGCGCCTCGGTTTTCTGGACGGCGACCGGGTGACAGCGTCGGGGGAGAGGTTGCGTCGCATTTTCGGCGAGCGTGACCTGGTGATCGCCATGTCGATCAACGAGGGCGCGTGGAACGACCTAGACGAGGCCGAGCTGGCCTCGATGGTCTCGGCCCTGGTCTACGATTCGCGCAGCGACGACGACGCCAACGAGCTGGCGCCCACCGGCGTGGGTATTCGCCTGCGCACGGCGTGGGAGGAGTGCGTGGGCACCCTCGCGCGGGTGCACCGTGTGGAGAAGCAGTGCGGGTGTGATCCCACGCCCTCCCTAGACGCGGGCCTCATGTCTGCGACCCTGGCGTGGGCGCACGGATCGACACTGGCCACCGCGATCGACGGGGCGGATATCCAGGCCGGTGACTTTGTGCGCTGGATGCGTCAGGTGATGGACTGCCTCGGTCAGATTGCCTCCGCCGCGCCCACGAGTGATCTCGCTCGTCGGGCCGAGGCCGCCAAGGACCGCATCGGTCGGGGTATTGTGGCCTGGTCCACCATCTAACTGTCCAGGGAGGTACGCATGGGGTATCGGGAGGTCTTGCAGCGAGTGTCTCTCGCGCACGTGTGCGGAGACGCGTTGATTGGGGCCTCCGCTGGCCTAGCCCTGTACTCCGCCTTTCCGCCACTGGGCTGGTGGTGGATGACGATCCCCGCGCTGGCCTTGTTCATCTCACGCATTGACGAGGCCCGGGCTCCTCGTGCGCTGACCGTGACGATGTGCTTCGGCATGAGCATGTGGCTTCCCCTCATCGACTGGGTTCCCATGGCCGTGGGCATGAAGCCGGCGTGGTTCGTGCTGGCCCTGGCACAGACGCTGTTCCTGTGCGGCTGGGTGCTCTTCACGCGCTGGACGCAGCTGTGGTCCTGGGCGCGCGGCCCTCTCATGCAGGCTCTCCTGTACGCGATCACGTGGGCGGGCGTGGACGCCGCGCGTTCACGCTGGCCGTGGTCGGGCTTCCCCTGGGGTTCCGTCGCGCTGCCGCAGGTCGATTCTCCGCTCGGGCACCTGGCTCCCTACGGCGGCACGACCGTCGTGACGGCCGCGGTCGTGTTCCTGGCGGTGCTCACGCGGCGCATGTTCGCCTATCGCGACGCTGCTGTGCGCCGTGAACACTGGTTCTCTCGGCCCCTCCTGGCGATCCTCGTGTTGGCGGGGGTCATCGCGCCCCTGGCGATCCCCCTGTCGAACAAGGCCGAAGAAGGAACCCTGCGCGTCGGCGTCGTTCAGGGCGACATCGCGTTGCCCGGGACGCGGGCGTACAGTCATCCGGGTGAGGTGACGGGCAACAACCTGCGCGCCTCCCGGACGCTCGCGGCCGATCCCGCGCTCGTCGACAAGCCGATCGACGTGGCCCTGTGGGGCGAGGGCTCGGTGGACCGAGACCCGGTCCTGTTCGGCGACATTGGTGCTCTCGTTGACGAGGCCTCGGTCGCCCTGGATGCGCCCATCCTCATCGGCTACACGAACCTGAACGAGCGCGATCGGGTCAAGAACTGGCTGGCCCTGTGGCGCCCGGGCGTCGGCGTGGACGAGCAGGCGCGCTATTCCAAGCACGTGCCCGTGCCTTTCGGCGAGTTCATTCCCTTCCGCGAGCTCGTCTCTTCCTTTGCCACCCAAGCGGCTCAGGCCGCCAAGGACATGGAGGCCGGTGACGAAATCCCGCTCATGAGCGTCCCCGCCCGCGACGGGCGCCTCGTGCCCGTGGCCGTGGGCATTTGCTTTGAGGGTGCCTACCCCTCGGTGATCGGTGAGGGCGTGGCCGCCGGCGGGCAGATGATCGTGACGCCGTCGAACAACTATCACTTCCGATCCTCGGGCGAGTCCGCCCAGCAGGGACAGCTCCTGCGCATGCGTGCGATGGAGTATTCGCGCAGTGCCGTCCAGTCCTCCACGACCGGACACTCCTACGTGATTCGTCCCGACGGCTCCGTGCTCGCGTCCACGGATACCGAGTCCGTGGCTACCTTGGTGGCCGATGTGCCGCTGCGCTCGTCGCTGACGCTGACCGCTCGGGCGGGGGAGCGGATTCCCCTGGCATGTATGGGGCTCAGCCTCGTGATCGGCCTGGCGGGCACGGTCACGGCGATCCGCTGGCGCGTCGCGGAGCGTGCAGCACGTGCGACCACTCGTTAAAAGAGGCAGAATGTGACTCATGACTACCGCGCAGCGTCTTGCTCCCTCGCCTCAGGGCGACCACACCCTGATCGTGATCCCCACCTACAACGAGATGGCGACGCTGCCGACGATCCTGGAGCAGATCTGGGCACACGTCCCGGCCGCGCACATCCTCATCGTGGATGATTCCTCGCCGGATGGGACGGGGGAGTGGGTCGACCAGCGCCGCGCGGGCGAGGAACGTCTGTTCGTCCTGCATCGCGCCGCCAAGTCCGGCCTTGCGACCGCGTACGTCGACGGCATGGGCTGGGGCATCGACCACGGCTACCCGTTTATCGTGCAGATGGACGCCGACGGCTCGCACCGCCCGGTCGACCTGCCCAAGCTGCTGGCCCGCATGGGTGGGCCCGATCAGCCCGATCTCGTCATCGGGTCGCGCTGGGTGCGCGGCGGGCAGGTCAACGGCTGGTCCGCCAAGCGCGTCGCCCTGTCAAAGGCGGGCAATTATTATGTCCGTTTTTGTCTGGGGACCCCCGTGCGCGACGCAACGGCGGGGCTGCGGGTTCACCGCGCGTCCTTCCTGGCCACTCGCGGCGTGCTCGGCAAGGTGGCGACCACCGGCTTTGGCTTCCAGGTGGAGATGACCGAGCTGGAGCGCAGCCTGGGCGCAACCATCGCCGAGGTGCCCATTACTTTCGATGAGCGCCTGGCGGGAGAATCCAAGCTCGACTCGTCGATTTTCGTCGAGGAGCTGGCAATGGTCACAAAAGGCGGCCTGAGCCGTCTGGCCCAGGCCGCGTGCGCGCCGTTTCGCAGGGGTTAGCCCTTGCGGTAGGAACCCTCGGGGCGCAGACGGCCCTCGCGGTAGGCGGTGAGCTGCTCGGTCAGGACGACCTCGAGCTCCTCAATGGAGCGGCGCTCCAGCAGCATGTCCCAGTGCGTGCGCTGAGGCTTGACGGGCTTGTTGTCCTCGTCCTCCTCGGTCTCGCCAATCAGCTCGGCGGTCTGGCCGCACTTGCATTCCCAGGTCGCCGGGGCGGTGGCTTCGCTGGAGAGGGTGACCTCAAACTCGTGTCCGTTGGGGCACGCGTAACGAACGTTGAAACGATCGGCAAAAACGACGCCGTCCTCGGATTCGAGGGACTTGGCGCCGATCTGCATGCCACGCAGTGCGCGGTCTGCCATAACAGCCTCCTGGACGTAGATAAGAAACGCATCCATTCTATCGGACGCGTCAAGCGGAGCGATGCTCGGCCCCTTCTCAGGACACCACTTCGATCCGATAATGTACATTATGTCCGTTTTGCTCCCCTGGCGGGCCCCCGACCACGCGCTACAGTTACGACCATGACAACGGACCATCCGACACAGCGCCAGACGAGACACCCGATTCGCGAGGTCGTCGTCCTGGGCCTCGCCTGCCTGTCTTACTCGATCCTGTCCTTCCTGGCGCGCGCCAGCGAAACGGTTGCCATCGGCCACGCGCATGACGTTGTGACTGTCGAGCGCAGCCTCGGCTTCCACTTCGAGCCGTCCGTCAATGCGTGGCTGGCCACCCATCCGACGCTCGCGTCACTGGCCTCCATGCAGTACGCGGCAACTTTCCTGCTGTTTACCGGCCTCGCCCTGCTCGCGCTGTGGATCAAATCGCCCCAGTACTACGCGCGGGCGCGCTGGACGCTCGTCATCATGACGGCTGGTGCGCTCGTTACCTACTGGACGTACCCACTCGCTCCCCCGCGCCTCGTCCCAGGCCTCGGCATCACCGACGCCGTCGCACAGCACACCTCCGCCTATTCCCAGCTGTTTGGAACCCTCGCCAACCCCTACGGAGCCATGCCCTCCATGCATACGGGATGGTCGGTGTGGGTCGCCGTCATGCTCGGAACGTACGTCTGGCGCTCATGGTGGGCGCGTCTCACACTAGCCCTCCATCCAACTCTGACCATCGTGACAATTGTCGCAACAGGTAACCATTATGTGGTTGATGCCATTGCTGGAATCACGTATTTCCTGGTGGCATGGCTCTCTGTCACACTTATTCGTCGGACATTACTGAAAAACGTGCGAAGCACCGGCGAGACGTCCTAGGAGTGGCGGGAAATGCGCGATAGGGTTGGTGCTATGAGACTTGGAGTAGATTTTGGCACCACCACAACCGCGATCGCTATTGTTGATCGGGGGAACTATCCAATCGTCTCCTTCGTCAACAATCGAGAGGACACCGTCGACTTCATTCCGTCGGTCCTCGCCCTGGACGGCGACCGCCTGATCTACGGCTTTGACGCCGAGGACGCGGCACGTGAGGGCGCTCCCCACCTGCGCTCCTTCAAGCGGCTGTTGTCGGATCCTTCGGTGACCGACACGTCCACGCTGCGCCTGGGAAACCACAGCATCTCCGTACTCGACGCTCTGACCGGCTTCCTGACCTACGTCGCCCACCAGCTGCGCACGAACTCCTCCGTGGCTTCCCTCCCCGCTTCCGAAAAGCTCGAGGCCCTCGTCGGCATTCCCGCGCACGCGTGGTCCGCACAGCGATTCCTGACCCTGGAGGCCTTCCGCCGCGCGGGCTGGGATGTCCTGGCGATGGTCAACGAGCCCTCTGCCGCAGGTTTTGAGTACACGCACCGCCACGCGGGCACCCTGAACTCCAAGCGCACGGCGATCCTCGTCTACGACCTGGGCGGCGGCACGTTCGATGCATCGATCGTCTCCGCGACGGGCACGCTGCACGAGGTCCTGGGTTCGCGCGGCCTGAACCTGGTCGGCGGCGACGACTTCGACGTGATCCTTGCGACCCGCCTCGCGGCGGCGGCTGGCACCGACTCTGGTCTGCTCGGCGACGAGGCCTGGGAGCGCCTCATCGAGGACGCTCGCAGCGCTAAGGAGGCGCTGACTCCCTCCACGAAGTTCATCACCGTGCCCGTCGACGGCGAGCCCACGACGATCACCGTTGCCGAGTTCTACGAGGACGCAACGGCTCTCGTCAACGCCACCATGGACGCCATGGAGCCCCTGCTCGTGCCGGGCGCTTCCGGCGTCGGACAGCTCGGCGGCGATATCGCGGGCCTGTACGTCGTGGGTGGCGGCTCGCAGCTTCCCCTCGTCGCCCGTATTCTGCGCGCCCGCTTCGGCCGACGCGTGCACCGCTCGCCCCATACGGCTGCCTCGACCGCGATTGGCCTGGCCATCGGAGCTGACCCGGAGGCCGCGTACACGGTGCGCGAGCAGCTCTCGCGCGGCGTCGGCGTTTTCCGTGAGCGCGATGCCGGTTCGTTCATCTCCTTCGACACGCTGCTCGAGCCCAACACCGAGCTGGCTCCGGGTGAGACCCTGACGATCAAGCGCTGCTACCGCGCCGCCCACAACATCGGCTACTTCCGTTTCGTCGAGTACTCGTCCTTCGATGAGTCCTGGGTTCCTCGCGGCGACCTGCAGCCCTACGGTGAGATCATCTTCCCCTTCGACCAGAACCTGCGCCGCAGCGACGTCGACCTGGCGTCTGTGCCGGTCGTGCGTACGGAAGAGGGTCCGCTCATCGAGGAGTCCTACATCGTTGACGAGAACGGCATGGTCACCGTCGAGATCACTGACCTGGACACCGCGTACAGGATCCGCCGTCCGCTCGGCCGCAAGTAAGGGACCTCTCCCCCACCTTGATGACGATAAGGCTGTGGGCCAGGCGTAGCGCCTGGCCCACAGCCTTAGGTGCTTTCGGGGTGAGCGATGTCCTGATCACTCACGGAATCGCTGGCGCCAAACATCGCGAGAAGCCTGATGAGACCCGTCGCTGATAGCATCATGCCCGAGCCGTGCGGCTCGGGCATGAGTGGCGTAGGTTTTAGGAGGCGGTGCGCTTGACGTGGCGACGAACAGCCAGATCGTCGACGTAGGAGCGATCATCGGGACGCTCGAGCGGCAGCTCGGCGAGGGAACACTCAACTTCGCGCCACACGCGGCCCACGGCGATGCCGAAGACGCCCTGACCGCCCTGTAGAAGATCGATGACCTCATCGGTGGAGGTGCACTCGTAGACGGAGGCCCCGTCGCTCATGAGGGTGATCGACGCCAGGTCATCCACTCCCCTGTTTTGCAGCGAGCCGACGGCCACGCGCACCTGCTGGAGGGACACGCCCGCGTCGAGCAGCTTCTTGACGACCTTGAGGACCAGAATGTCCCGGAAGGAGTACAGGCGCTGGGAGCCCGATCCGCGCGCGGCGCGGATCGACGGCTGCAAAAGCCCCGTGCGCGCCCAGTAATCGAGCTGGCGATACGTAATGCCAGCGGCGCTACACGCGATAGGTCCGCGATAGCCGACCTCGTCTGTTTCGATGCCCTCAAGCGGGTCGCCGAAAAGCATGCCTTGCCGAGATGCGGCGTTGGCTTCTGCGCTCACTGTGGGGCTCCTTGACGATTGTGTGGGATGAAAACAGGACTACGTTAGAGCACTAATGCCAGGTGGTCAACGACCGCCCCGGCGCGTCCAACCCTCAGGTTGAAGATGAGGGTTAGACTCCCTCGTCGGACAGTGCCGAAATGGCCACCGTCAGCAGGTCTCGATGCAGCTCGGCGAACAGTTCGCCCAGCTCGACCGCGCGTGCGCGCGCCCTCTCACGGTCCGCGCCACGGCCTCGTCCCCTCTGGGAGGACACCGTCTGATCAATGATATCCGCGCTGCGTTCTGCGCCCTGACGTACCGCGCGCAGGACGCGCACGTCGACGCCTGCGCACTCCAAGCGCGCGATGGCAGACACCGCCTGCACGCAGCGCGCCGGGAAGTATCCCGCCATGTCCGGCGTGATGAGGCCCAAGCGGGAGTAGCGTTCGAGCGCGTCGTTGTCCACGCCCGTCAGGTCGGCCAGATCGGAAGCGGGAATCGCCCGGCGACCACCCAGAGACACGGTCTGCCCCTCGGAGGACACCATCTGGGCGACACGGCGGCGCGAGGGCGTGTGCCCCGCGTCGAGGGCATCCAGCTGCGAGCGAATCACACTTAGCGGCGTGAAAGAATCACGCTGCTCCGCCAGGACGTAGCGCAGGCGCGCCACGTCCGCCGCGGAATACTTGCGGTAGCCCGCCCCCGTGCGCGCGGGGTTCACGAGCCCCTCGCTCTCCAGGTAGCGGATCTTCGACAGGGAAATCGCCGGGAACTCTTCCTTCAGTTCCTCAACGACGCGCCCAATCGACAGCTCGGGGCAGTGATCGGCGTCGTGAGGCCACGACGTCGCGCCCGATTGCGGGCGCGCGTCGCGGATACGAGCAGCCGATCCCGTCACGTCAGGCCTGCTTGGTCGACGGCTGGTAGGTCAGGCGGTACTTGCCGATCTGAACCTCATCGCCCGCGCGCAGCTGGACGGAGTCGACGCGCTCACGGTTGACGTACGTGCCGTTGAGCGAACCGGAGTCGCGCACGATGTGGCCACCGTTTGCGGCGATGAACTGGCAGTGCTTACGCGAGACGGTGACGTCGTCCAGGAAAATGTCGGCCCTGGGCGAGCGACCCGCGTTGGTCACCTCGGGATCCAGGAGGAAACGAGCTCCGGTGTTGGGGCCGCGCTGAACGATCAGCAGGGCCGAGCCAGCGGGCAGAGCCTCGACAGCCTCACGGTCGCGAGCAGACAGGGCAACCGGAGCCTCCTCAACGTCATCCGTGAAAGGCATCACGCCGAAAACGGACGTTGCTGTGGGGTCGAAAGGCTGGTTGTCAGACATAGTGCGCTCCAAAAGATCTCATAACGGGACTGTCATATAAGTGTAAACGTTCACCATGCCGCAGGCGCGGGCACGGCGACCTCCCACTTCATTATAAGTCCCGGTCGTTTATTCGTAGGTCGCGTATTGTGCGGGACGCGGGGTGGCGAGGGAGTTGATAGTCACGTCGTCCGTCTGGCTGATCGTGACGGTGGCTCCCTTGGCACGCATCTGTGAGGCCGAGCCGGCCTGAATTTCCAGAGCCGTGGAGATGGTCTGGGAGTCGCCGATGACGGTCCACGTGTAGGGCGCCGAGATGGGGATGCCGTCAACCACGATCGCTCCGGCCTGGCCCGTGAACGCCGAGCGGGTCGTGAGCCGCACGCCGTTCAAGTCGATGGCTTCGGCCCCGGCGTTGCGCAGCTCCCCCAGCGTCATCACGAACTGGGTGGGGCTCAGGTTCGAGCCCGGATCCACGACCGTCACGCTCACCCCGGGGCCGTGAACCGCGACCGTGCCGGCGGCGATCTGCGCTTGCAGGGCGGCCTTGGCCGAGGCCTGCTCGCGCGCGTCGGCCTCGCTGGCGGCGCTTTGCAGGTTAGCCAGTTCCTCGGAGAGCTCGCCGCGCCGGCCCCTCAGGTTCTGTTCCTGGGTTCCCAGCTCGTCGAGCAGGGTCACGAGGTCCTGTTCGGAGAGCCCTTCGAGAGGATCGGAGCGCTGGGCGCGCACCTGCGTGGCCAGGGCGAATCCCAGGATCATGAAGATGATGAGAATAACGACGTGCAGGCCACGGGGAAGCGCGAAGAAAGCTCCCCGGGCGCGCGCCCAGAGCCGAGGCCCGCTGTGCGCCTCGCGGTGAGCGGCCCGTGTGGGTGCGCCCTGACCGGCACGCTTGGTCGGCTCAGCCTCTGTTGCTGCGCCCGTAGGGGGTGTCTGATCGCTCATGTCAGGCCTTCAGCAGCAGTCGACGGATGGATGCTGTGTTGGAGAAGATGCGGATTCCCAGGACCACGACGACGGCGGTCGTCATGGCCGAGCCCACGCCCAGCTGCGAGCCGAGGAAGACGAGCAGGCAGGCGACGACCACGTTCCAGAAGAAAGAGGTCACGAAGACACGGTCGGCGAACTTGCCTTCGAGCCAGGCGCGCCCGGCGCCAAAGAGCGCGTCGAGCCCGGCGACGACGGCGACGGGTAGGAAGGGGGCCAGCCACGCGGGAACGGTCGGGTCGAGCAGGACCCCCAGGACGATTCCGATGATCAGGCCGATAACGGCAATCACGACGTGCCTCCTTCGTTCGTGGCAGTGATGGCAGTGGCGTATTGGGAGCTGGTTGGGGCCAGGGCGTCCATCGACAGGGAGGGCGCGACCTTCGTGGAGACGGTCATGCCGGTCATCGACTGTGCGGCGGAGAGGTAGTCGCCCGTGTTGCCACGCACGAGCGCGACGGACAGGGCGTTCGAGTCCCCAATCGCGCTGACAACGTAGGGCGAGGACACGGGCGTGATGTTGACCAGGATGACCGTGCCCGCGGTGCGCACGAAGGTGGCGGGGCCGATGCGCTGGCCGTTAATTGAGATCGCCTCGGCGCCAGCCCCCCACAGCGCGTTGACAACCATGGCCAGGTCCTGGTCGCGCACGGCGCCGCTGCCCTTGCCAGGGGTGGCGCGGTCCGTCAGGGTGACGGTAATCCCTGGCCCGGACACAGGGACGGTCGCACTGGCCAACGCCAGCGCGTGGTCAGTGTCGGTCACGGTGTCCGAGCGCGAGTATAGGTCGATCGCACGGCCCAGGGATTGGACCTCCTCGTCCAGACTGGCCACCTGCTCCGAGCGCTGCGCCGCCTGGTGCTTGAGATCGGCTTTGACGTCCCCGGCCGGTGTGCGCAGGGACGCGGTGGCCACGATGGAGCCAAAACCCAGCGCGACGGCCACGACGAAGACCCCGAGGCGGCCGATGAACCTGTTGGGGGTGGGTCCGTGTTCGGCGCGGTAGTGCACGTAGCCCGCGTCGAGGGGGTTGGCCAGGAGGGACGTCAGGAGCGACATCGAGGCGGCGGGGTCCACGAACGAGGCCTGGGTGGCCTCGGGCGTGTCCCCCGCCCCGCGCGGGGCCTGCCCACGAGGCGTCACTGATCGCTTCCCCAGAGGCGCTGGACGCGCTCGCGGCGCTCGAAGTCGTCGAGGTGTTCGACGACGATGCGACGCAGCTGCGCGGGAGCGTCCTCGTTGGCGGCGAGCCAGGAGCGCAGCAGGTGCACGCTGGCCTCGACGCTGCCTTCGCGGTCGACGTCCACGCCAAGGTCGAGAACGCCAGCGGCGTAGCGCAGCGACATGCCGATCGTGTGCGACTCCCAGTAGCTGCGCAAGCGCTCCACGGCCTCGGGGATGCCGCTGGCGCCCTCCCAGGAGGAGGCCTGCAGGCCGGCGAGGGTCGCGCTCAGGTAGTCGTTGGACAGCGTGTCGGAGTTGACCGACTCCCATGCGCGAGAGCGGGCCGCTTCGTCGGGTAGGGAGGCCAGGGCTTCGGCGCTCATGCGAGCGGCCTCGCCGGAACCGTCGGCGTCGCGCCACGCGGCGATCGTCTGCTCGTCGGCGAGCCCGCGGGCGGCCAGTGCGCGGCGTGCACGCCAGGCGATATCCGGGTTCTCGCACGCCGCACAAGCGCGCACGGCGGCTTCGAACTCGTCCCCGCCTCGGGCCGCGAACTCGGCGATGAAGGCGCGCGTGTAGGCGCGCCACGCGTCAGCGTCGGTCTCGGCGCTCTCCTTGGACAGGCGACTGGTGGTGGCCAGAACCTCCTCGTGGACCTGAGCGCGCGCGCTGCCGGGCAAAAAGGACGAGATGGCCTCGCCAACGAAGAGGAGGAGCCGATCGCGGATCGCGGGCTCGGTCTCGGCGGGCACAGCACCCAGGACGGCGACGATGAAGCGGCGCGGGTCCGCCAGGCCATCGCGCACGGCATTCCACAGGGAGGCCCAGATGACCGCGCGGGTGATGGGCGCCTCGATCGTGCCCACGTAGGCCAGCGCGACGTTGGTGGAACGCTCATCGAGGCGCGAAATCGCGTAGGTCAGGTCGTCATCGTTGATGACGACCAGGTCGACGCCGACGGCGCCTCCGGGCACGGCGAGCACGCCCTCGGGATCGATGGGTGCGCTCTCGCCGTCGATGCGCACGTCGAAGACGTGGGTGCGCTCCAAGGCTCCGTCCGCCGCGCGCCACGTCGAGACGGTCACACGGTGGGGACGCAGCACGCCGGCGCAGGCCTGTCCGCTCTGGTGCAGGGTGAAGTCCGAGATCGCGCCGACCGGGTCGGTCACCCACGAGGCGGACAGGGTCGAAGGGCCGGGGGTGTCGAGCCACGCGTCCTTCCACGACCCCAGCTCCTGGTTCGAGGCCGCCTCAAGCGCCTCGAGCAGATCACCCAGGGAGGTGGCGCCGAAGCGATGCTTGTCGAAGTAGCGGCGTGCGCCCTCGTAGAAGGCGTCCTCGCCGACCCATGCGACCAGCTGCTTGAGGACCGCGGCGCCCTTGGCGTAGGTGATGCCGTCGAAGTTCGTCTTGGCGGCGGCCACGTCCGGGATGTCGGCGGCAATCGGGTGCGTCGTGGGCATCTGGTCCTGCGTGTAGGCCCAGATCTTGCGGTTCATCGCAAAGTTCGCCCACTCCCCCGTGTACTGGGTCGCGCTCGCGATCGCGCTGGCGCCCTGATTTTCAGCGAAAGACTCCTTGAGCCACAGGTCGTCCCACCAGGCGGGGGTAGCCAGGTCGCCGAACCACATGTGGCACATCTCGTGCAGGGTCGTGTTCGCGCGGCGCTGGCGCTCCGAGAAGGTGGGGGTCGAACGGGAGATGTAGGCCTCGTTGAAGGTGATGCAGCCGGGGTTCTCCATGGCGCCCAGGTTGTATTCGGGCACGTAGATCTGGTCGTAGGACCCCCACGGGAAGGTGATGCCGTAGCGCTCGTGGAAGAAGTCCAGGCCCGCGCGCGTCACCTCGAAAACGTCCTCGAAGTCCAGGTAGCGGGCGAGGGTACGCCTGCACGCCAGGCGCAGCTCCAGCTCGACGTGCCCGCCGTCGCTAGCTCCGCCGCTCCACGTGCCGCCCTCGACGACGGACCAGGGGCCAGCGACGATCGCGGTGATGTAGCTGGACAGCGGGGGCGTCGCAGAAAAGTCGCGGCGAACGCCGCCGTTGTCCACCGGCTGCGCGCCGACCTCGACGCCGTTGGAGAAGACGACCCACTGGGCGGGCGCGACGACGTGGAAGGTCCACGCGGGCTTGACGTCGGGCTGGTCGATGCACGGCCATGCGCGGTGGGCGTCGTTGGGCTCGAACTGGGTGTAGAGGTAGACCTCGCCGTCCTCGGGGTCGGTGTAGCGGTGCAGGCCCTCGCCGCTGCGCGAGTAGTGGGCGAGCGCGCGCACCTCGAGGGTGATGGTCTGACCCACCGGCAGGCCCTCGACCCACACGCGGTCCTCGTCGTCCTCGAAAGGATGCTCCGCGCCGTTGAGCAGGACGGAGGTGACCTGCCCGGCGATGTCGATGAACGTGCGTTCTTCGCGGGCCACGAGAGTCAGGACGGAGGTGACGGGATAGGTCGCCTGGGAGGGATCGGTGGCGTCCGTGACGTCAACGGTGACGTCGATGGCGGACACCTCGAGGGTGGCAGCGCGGTGTGTTGCTTCGTTGCGTGTCAAGATCTGCATGACTCCTATCCTACTGTGTCACTGAACATGCGCGTGCTACACGGGGGCGCGTAGACGAACTAGAGTAGAGACATGACCTCAGTGATTGATATCCGCCCGTCCATCGATCCGATCCCGCTCGTGCGTGCCCTGGCAGGCCTCGAGGTCCAGGGGTTCTACGGCGCGGACGGCGCCCCCACGCCGCTCGACAGCGCCGACCTGGCGATCTCGGGCGTGACCGTGTCCTCCGACGACTGCGAAGCCGGCTGGATCTTTGTGGCCATCCCGGGCCTGACGCAGCACGGAATCCGTTTCGCCCACGCGGCCATCGAGGCCGGCGCGACCGTGATCCTCACGGATGAAGCGGGGCGCGAACAGGCCGTTGAACGAGGCCTGGGCACGCCGATCGTCACGGTGGCCGACCCGCGTGGCGTCGTTCCCACCCTGTGCGCGAACATCTACTCGGCTCCGGCCTCGCGCCTGACGACCATGGCGGTGACCGGCACGAACGGCAAGACGACGACCTCGTACCTGATGCGCGCCGCCATCGCTTCGCGTTTCCCCCAGGCCTCCCTGTGCGGCACCGTGGAGATGCACGTCGGCCCGATTTCTTTCGAGGCGGTGCGCACGACCGCCGAGGCGCCCGTCATCGCCCGCTTCCTGGCGGCCACCGAGCAGTACGAGTGCGGCGCTGGCGTCATTGAGCTGTCGGCCCACGCCCTGTCCCTGCACCGCGTGGACGGCGTCGTCTTCGACGTCGCAGCCTTCACGAACCTGCAGCACGACCACCTGGACTACTACGGCGACATGGAGCACTACTTCGCTGCCAAGGCCCTGCTGTTCACGCCCGAGCACTCCCGCGCCGGCGTCGTGTGCGTCGACGACAAGTGGGGCCAGCGCTTGGCCGCCGAGGCTACCGTCCCGGTCACGACCGTGTCCGCCCTGTCGACCACGAGCGCCGACTGGCAGGTTCGCGACATCGCCCCCGACCAGTCGATCGGGCGCACGGTGTTCACGCTCGTCGATCCCGACGGCGTCGGCCACCGCGTCGCCATGCCGATCCTGGGCGAGGTCAACGTTCAAAACACGGCCGTCGCGATCGTGTCTGCGGTGACGCTGGGCATCGACCTGTCCGAGGTCATCGCCTCCGTCGAGGACGCGCCCCAGATCCCGGGCCGCATGGAAAAGGTCAACCCGACCCCCGGCGCCCAGCCCCTCGTGATCGTCGATTACGCCCACACGCCCGAGGCGCTGGAGTGGACGCTGCGCTCGACTCGCGAGCTGACCCCCGGCAAGGTCGTCATCGTGTTTGGCACCGACGGCGACCGCGACGCAACCAAGCGTGAGCACCTGGCGCAGATCGCTGCGCGCGAGGCAGACGTCCTGTGGGTCACGGATGAGAACCCCCGCACCGAGGACCCCCAGTCCATCCGCGACTACCTGCTGCGTGGCATCGCCTCCGTGCGCCCCGGCATGGAGGACGTCACCGAGGTCACGACCTGCCGACGCGACGCGGTGCGCCGCGCCATCTTGGCCGCCGACCCCGGCGATACCGTCATCATCACGGGTAAGGGCGCGGAGTGGTACCAGGAAATCCAGGGTATCCACCACCGGTACAACGACGTGCCCGTCGCCGCCGAGGTCCTGGCCTACGACGTGCGCTCCCACGAGTAGGGATGCACAATCCTGTGAGCTGGCGCGCCACGGGGGTCCCCATCCGGCCCGCGCGGCGCGCCACGCCGTAGACTGGGCGGGTGAATGACTTCGACACGCAGCACGGTGCGACCCCCGCTTTCGGGGACGACGCGACCGACGCCTACACCGCGGACCAGGCCACGGCCTCGTCCGAGATGATCGACCTGACCGACCAAGACGCCGCGGCGCGCGCCCGCGTCATGCGCGCCAACCTCGACCAGTTCGACCTGGACGAAGAGGATCTCGCGCTGCTGTCGGGCGAGGTTGAGGTCGACGATTTCGGCAACGTCGCGGCGGGCCTGCCGGTCCTCGCCGTCGTCGGGCGCCCCAACGTCGGTAAGTCCACGCTGGTCAACCGCATCCTCGGACGTCGCGAGGCCGTCGTGCAGGACACGCCCGGCGTGACCCGCGACCGCGTGTCCTACCCCGCAGAGTGGGCTGGGCGCGACTTTACGCTGGTGGACACCGGCGGCTGGGAAATTGACGTCAAGGGCCTGGATCGCTCGGTCGCCGAGCAGGCCGAGATCGCCGTTGACCTGGCCGACGCCGTCGTCCTGGTTCTCGATGCGACCGTCGGTGTTACGGCCTCGGACGAGCGCATCGTCGAGATGCTGCGCTCGAAGAAGAAGCCGATCATCCTGGCCGCCAACAAGGTTGACTCCCCTCTGCAGGAGGCCGACGCGGCCTACCTGTGGAGCCTGGGCCTGGGCGAGCCACACCCGATCTCCGCGCTGCACGGCCGCGGCACCGGCGATTTGCTCGACGTCATCATGGACGTGCTTCCCACCGAGTCCGCCGTGGCCTCGGCGCTGCCCACCGGCGGCCCGCGCCGCGTCGCCCTGGTCGGCCGCCCCAACGTCGGCAAGTCCTCCCTGCTCAACTCCCTGGCCGGCGGCGAGCGCGTTGTCGTCAACGAGCTGGCCGGCACGACCCGAGACCCGGTCGATGAGCTCATCGAGCTGGACGGGCGCTCCTGGTGGTTCGTCGACACGGCCGGTATCCGCCGCAAGATGCACCGCACGACCGGCGCCGACTACTACGCATCGATCCGCACCCAGGCCGCCATCGAAAAGGCCGAGGTCGCGCTGGTTCTCATCGACGGCTCCACTCCCCTGACCGAGCAGGACGTGCGCGTCGTGCAGCAGGTCATCGACGCAGGCCGCGCGCTCGTCGTCGTCACCAACAAGTGGGACCTGGTGGACGAGGAACGCCAGAAGGAGATCAAGAACGAGCTCGAGCGTGAGCTGGTGCAGATCCAGTGGGCGCCTCGCATCAACCTGGCGGCCAAGACCGGCTGGCACACGAACCGTATCGTGCGCGCCCTGGACGCCGCCCTGGAGGGCTGGGAGACGCGTATTCCCACGGGCCAGCTCAACGCCTTCCTCGGTCAGCTCGTCGCCGCCCACCCGCACCCGCTGCGCGGCGGCAAGCAGCCCCGCATCCTGTTCGGCACGCAGGCATCGAGCAAGCCCCCGCGCTTCGTCCTGTTCACGACGGGCTTCCTGGATCCGGGCTACCGCCGCTTCATCGAGCGCCGCCTGCGCGAGACGTTCGGCTTCGCCGGCACGCCCATCCAGATCTCGGTGCGCGTGCGCGAGAAGCGCCGCCGCTAAGGCCGCCTGTGCATAACCGTCGCGCGCGTCCCCCTATCCACAGGGGTGGCGCGCGCGTCCCCCAATCCACAGGGGTGGCGCGCGCGTCGTTGTTATCCACAGGGCGCGAGCGGGCGATTGACCGCGAGGGTGGGCCGGGCGCACGATGGGGCCATGAAATCCTCGCTTCCCTCCCCCGATCCGCTTGCCCTGCCCGACGGACTCACGCTGTGCGACGACGGCCTCGTGCGACCCACGTGGGCGTCACACGACGCCCTCCTGCGTTCCTATTACGACACCGAGTGGGGCATGCCCGTCCACGATGAGGCTGGCGTCTATGAGCGCCTGGCCTTAGAGGGATTCCAGGCGGGCCTGTCGTGGCGCACCGTCTTGGCCAAGAGAGAGTCCTTCCGCGAGGCCTTCGCCGGCTTTTCACCAGACGCGGTCGCCGCCTTCACCGACGCGGACGTCGAACGTTTGGCGTCCAACCCGTCGATTATTCGCAACCGCCGAAAAATCGAGGCCGCGATCGCCAACGCCCGGGCCACCATCGGGCTGCGCGTCGCCCAAAGCGCGTGTCCTTCGTCCGCCGGCCCCTCGCACCTGGGCGAGCTGGTGTGGTCCTATCGGGGCGGCCCTGATCCGCGCCCCACCTGCGCGAGCGACGTTCCCTCCCAGACCCCCGAGTCCATCGCCCTGGCCGCGGACCTGAAAGCGCGGGGCTTCCGTTTCGTCGGCCCCACCACGATGCTTGCCCTCATGGCGGCCATTGGAATCGTCAACACCGACATCGTGGGAACGCACCGACGGCCCGCGCGCGAAGACCATCGGTGATGGTCCTCACCCTCGTGGATTCTTGTTATCTGGCATGATGGATACATGGCACTTTCCAAGAAGCTCCTTAGTCAGGACGAGGTTGTCGTCCGACACATGCACACGCACATCAAGGTGATCCTGCCGCATATCATCGGCGAGATTATCCTGATCATCGCGGCCATCGTTGGCTCCGTCTATGTCCCGGAAGACTCGCGCTCCTGGGCGCTGCCGACCATCTGGATCGTGGTTCTGATCCTGTCGGTGCCCTTGCTGGCGATCCCCTGGATCAAGTGGATCAGCTCGACCTACACGGTGACCACGAAGCGCATCATTACCCGCAAGGGCATCTTCACGCGCACCGGCCACGACCTGCCGCTCACGCGCATCTCCGACGTTCAGCTCGAGAAGAACTTCGACGACCGCCTCTTTGGCTGCGGCACGCTCGCCCTGCAGACCTCGGCGGACGATCCGTTGCTGCTGCGTGACGTCCCCAAGGTTGAGATGGTCCAGGTTGAAATCTCGAACCTGATCTTCCACGATATTCAGGGAGCCATCGACGCGGATCCGACGAGCTGATCACACCACGCCAAACCGCGTCCCCACATGCGAATAGACTGGTCTCATGTTCGATGTTCATGGTTTCGAATTGACGGTCTTTAAGCTCCTGATCGGTGTCACCCTGATCGTCCTCCACCTGCGCCTCACGGGCAAGCAGCGGACGGTCCAGCTGACACCGATCGACTTTATCGGGAACTTTATCCTCGGTGGCATTATCGGCGGTGTCATCTACAACCACGCAATCTCGTTCGCGGAGTACATCAGCTTCCTGCTCGTCACCTTTGGAATCATCTCGGGCCTGAACTACCTGACATCGAAGTTCATGTCGACCCGCTCGCTCGTGATGGGAAAGGCGTACACGATCATCGAGGGCGGGCGATTTACTCAGGACGCGCTCGACAGCACGGATCACAAGCTCGATCCAGTCGAGTTTCTCGCAGAGCTACGCGGCATGGGCATCTTTTCACTGAGCGACATCAGCCTCGTACAACGCGAAGCCAACGGCTCCCTGACGGTACGGCGCAAGGGCGAGGGCGGCGTCAACTACGTCCTGGTGTCCAGTGGCCAGGTCGTGACCGACAACCTCGAGTTGGCTGGCCACAGCGAGGAATGGCTTCGCGGTGAATTGGAGCAGGCGGGTATCACCGACCTGGCCGACCTCTTCCTTGTTGAGCTCGACGCAGCCGATCGGCTGAACATCGTCGATCAGGAGGGGCAGACCACCTCTGTGCGGATTTCGGATCCGAAGGCCGTGGAGGTGACGACGGTGACCGAGTTCCAGGCCCCGCACGAGCAGTCGGCGACGCTGGAGGATGTCATCCCCGAGGATGCGCGCGAGGGCGCGGCGACGTCTGACGACTGACCGTTCTCGCTCCTCATTCGCGTCTCCGGCTCCCCCGGCCTCGTCTCCGTTGACGAGGCCGGGGCCGTTTTGTGTCGGTCCGTGCACTTCGTGCTCCATCTTGGATGGCGGCGACCGGTACCGGCGAGGTAGGTCGAAATCATCCCCGTTGACGACTTCGACCTGTGCCACAGTTTACTCCACCCATTGACACGCCTCACAACGCATCACATGCGCTGTGACCTGCACGAACCCGCGGAACATTGGTCGAAAACTAGCGTTTACCGGGGGAAATAGACCACCACAGACGAGCATCACATTTCGGTTACAAAGGTTGACCGACAATTGATGCGGGGGACGGAGGTCCCTCCAACGACTCCAGGCAACGAAGGCCCGTGGAATACAAAAAGCGCGAGGACACAAACCTGTCCTCGCGACTCTATTGTCGGGCTGGCGGGATTTGAACCCACGACCCCTTGACCCCCAGTCAAGTGCGCTACCAAGCTGCGCCACAGCCCGTATTCAGTTCGTCGCCGTGGCGACCTGTAGAACTATAGCGCACCTTTCGACGGGGGCGCAAACTGGGCCACGTGGTCCGCGCCACAAGGCAGTGGTGGCTGTGCCTTCATGTAGCGCCTGCGGCTCGTGCACACCAGCATCGTCAATCGCAATGCTGCGATGAACCGCAGGCACAGGGCTACACTGGCACGTAGATCCCACCCGTCGTTCGTTCCACCGGAAGGAACCACCTGCATGACGTCCCGTCGACTTTTCTCACTGACCGCAGCATGCGCTATCGCCGCGATGGCACTCGCCGTCCCCGCGATGCCCGCTCAGGCCGAGCCCCACCTCGCTAGCCCTATCGTCGCGGTCGCATCATCCGAGGCACAGACCGACGCCGTTTCTGTGAGCGCAGCCCCGGCCTCGTCCCAGAATGTCCTCGCGCCCTCACGGCGCTTCCACTACCACGGAGGAGGCAGCAGTAGTCCGGTCTTCGGAGCCATCTCGGTGGTGATCTTTATCGGCGTATGCGTCGCCCTCGCGCACGACCGCCGTCGGCGCGAACGGATTGCGCGGGAGCAACTGCGGCAGAATCCCTTTGCCAACACGGGCTCCGTCGGACCTCAGTATGGGGTGTCTGCCCCCTCCTACAACGCCGTGGCCGCTTCCGGACCGCAGGCAATGCCCTACCAGCCCAACGGCGCTGGCTCAACCACAGGACCACATGCCGACTACGGGTACGCAAGCGCTCCCGGCCAGCAGGGCTACTATCCGCCCCAGCAGGGCGGGCAGGGTGGGCAGGGCTATGGCCAGTACCCGCCCACCTATCGCTAGGCCGGAGCGCCATCAGCCAACCCGCCCGCACCTGATGGAGAAACGATGAAGTCACACCGACTCCTGCCCCTCGCAGCGACACTGACGCTCGCCGCCGCGGGCGTCACTGCCCCCGCCATGGCCTCCGGAAGTCAGACGGCCGCCCAGCCACTCACAAGCGCCGCGCAGGTCACCGTCCACGACTCCCTCGCCACCGACGCGCCCACACGCGTGGCCCCCGTTCGTTCGCTCGCCACGTCCCCCGCGACGATCCACGCTAGCTCCGAGGAGAGCGACAGCGGTAGCGTTGTCGGCCTCGTCATGATCATCGTCATGGTGCTGCTCTTCATTCCGGTGTGCATCGTGTACGCACTTTTCGTGCATACAGCGCGCAAGGATGCCGTTGGCCAGATGCCGAACTACACCGGCATGAACGGCCCGCAGTACGGGGTGCCGAACGCCCCTCAAGCGCCAGGCGCGGACCCGCGATGGCACCGCGGCCATAACCCGCCGTGGGCGACGGCTCCACAGCCAACCGGCCAACCCGGCTACGGCGTGCAGCCCCCGTACAGCACCACCGACACGCTGGGCACCGCGTACGGTGCCCAGCCCGGACAGGGACCCGTGTACGGCACTGGACAGGGACCCGTGTACGGAATTGGACAGGGGCCCGTGTACGGGACCAACCCGGTTTCCGGGCCCGTCTATGGCACCGACCCCACCCAGGGACCCGTCCACGCGCAGGGGCGCCACGACGGCACCGGTTACTGACTGCGCAGACACGAACGGCGAGGGGCCCGCAGCGTGTCGCTGCGGGCCCCTCGAAGACGGTGCGCTCAGGCCTCGCGGGCAGCCAGATCCTCGTCCACATAGGCCAGGATGGCCTCGCACACGCCGGCGATATCCAGGCCGGTCGAATCAACAGTCTCAACGCCGGGCGCGGCGGTCATGAACTCGGAAACGGCGGAGTCGGCCTTGTCGCGCCCCTCGACCTGAGCGCGCACAATCTCCATGTGCTCCTCGGTTGCGTCACCGTAGAGCTCCAGCGTTCGGCGGCGCAGGCGCGCCTCCTGGTCCGCGAGCAACAGGATGCGCACGTCCGCGTCCGGGCACACGACCGTCGTAATGTCGCGGCCCTCGGCGATCATGCCGGAGCCCTGAGCGCGCGCCTCCATCATGCGGCGACGCTGCTCGGTCGCCATCCACGCGCGCACCTTCAGGTTCGTCGACACGTGCTTGATCTCCAGGGCAATGCGGGGTTCGCGAATCGCCTGGGTGACCTCGGTATCCCCCACCCACACGTGCGGATCGGACGGATCGGACTGCAGGCGAAGGACCATCTCGTCGGCCGCGGCTGCGACCGCCTCCGTGTCCTCCAGGTCAATGCCACGGTCGAGGGCGTACCACGTCAGCGCGCGGTACATCGCGCCCGTGTCGAGGTATCCGATGCCCAAACGCAAGGCCAGCTCCTTGGACACCGTGGACTTACCAGAACCCGCAGGACCATCGATCGCAATGGTGATGCCAACGCGCGCAATCGCATCCTGACGCATCGAGTCGTTCATCCGGTGATTCTCCTCATCGAGGTTGTTCTAGTGGGTAATGAGCCGCCAGCCCCGCTCCTGCAGGTCCGCGGCGCAGCGGTCAGCGACCGCCGGGTCAATCATGACGCGAGCGACGCCAGCCTGCGCGCCCGCCGAGTGCTCGAGAACCAGGTCCTCGATGTTGATGGAGGCCTCACCGAGCTCACTGAAGAGGCGCCCGAGCGCTCCGGGCTCATCGGGGATCAGCACCTCGACCTCGCGGTAGCGCGACGGAGCACCGCCGTGCTTGCCGGGGATGCGCGCGACGCCCTGATTGCCAGCCGTCATCACGCGGTTGATTGCGCCGACGCTGCCGCCCCGAAGCGGGCCCAGCTCGGCGGCCGCATCCAAGTGGGTCAGTAGGTCATCCAGGTCGCCCCTCAACTCGCGCAGGATGTCGGCGACAGGCCCAGCGTTGCCGGCCAGGATCGCCGTCCACAAGCGAGGATCGGAGGCCGCGATACGCGCCGTGTCACGCAGCCCCTGTCCCGCCAAACCGAGTGCCTGCGCGGGAGCATCAACGAGGCGCGCCGCCAGCATCGACGACACGAGCTGCGGCACGTGGGACACCAGGGCCACCGCGTGATCGTGCGTGCCCGCATTCATCTCCAGGGGCACCGCGCCCACGTCCGTGGCAAGCGCACGCGCGGCCAACACCGCACGAGGCCACGTCAGCTCATGGGCCACGATCACCCACGGCCGACCGTAGAACAGGTCGGCGTCGGCCGCGCCGGCGCCGGAGCGCTCGCGTCCAGCCATCGGGTGTGAGCCCACGTAGCGGCACGCCTCGTCCTGGAGGCCGCGCTGCGCGAGCGTGGCAAGCACGTCGGCGACGACCGCGTCCTTGACCGAGGCGACGTCCGTGACGATAGCGTTGGGGAATCGCACAAGAGAATCGACGATAATCCGGTCGGCGACGTCGGGAGGGGTCGCGACCACGACGATGCGCGGCGCCTCGTAACCGGCGCCGTCCTGCCCGGCGTCCGCAGAGGCCACCCCGGCCTCGTCGATGACGTCACTGAAAGGGACGCCCGCACCCACGTCGGAGGCAAGGCGCAGGGAGGTGGGCGAGGCATCCTCGAGGTAGACTCCCACTCCCCCGGCGCGCAGCGCCAGGCCGAGGGACGCGCCCAGCAGGCCCGACCCGATGATGAGGACGGGCCCCACCGTGGACACGACGCGCGTGGGGACGCCACCGCCCTGGGCGCTCACAGGCCGACGGCCCCGTACAGCGCCGTCAGAGCGTTGCCCTTGACGCGGCGGGTCGTGCCCTGCTTGAGGTGATCCAGGGAGATCGGCCCGAAGCCCGTGCGCACGAGCTCGCGCACCGGATAGCCCACGGCTTCCATCATTCGACGCACCAGGCGGTTACGGCCCTCGTGCACGACGATCTCGACGGTCGTGATGTCGCCGTAGGTGTCGACAACACGGAAGGCGTCAACCTTAATAGGACCGTCCTCCAGCTCGATGCCGTTCATCAGCTTGCGCTTGACGCCGGGCTTGACCTCGCCGTGCAGGCGCGCCACGTAGGTCTTGCGGATCTCGTACTTGGGGTGGGTGAGGCGATTCGCCAACTCGCCGTCGTTGGTCAGCAGCAGCAGACCGGAGGTGTCGATGTCGAGGCGACCCACGTGGTAGAGGCGCTCGGGGTAGTCGGCGATCAGGTCCGCGATGGTCGGGCGGCCCTCGGGGTCGCTCATCGTCGAGACCGTGCCGATCGGCTTGTTGACGGCCAGCACGATGTGCTTCGTCTCGTCCAGGATCAGGCGCTCGCCGTCAACGTGGATGACCTGTGTCGCGGGGTCCACGCGCACGCCCTGGTTGCGCACGACGGTGCCGTCCACGCTCACGCGCCCGTCCGCGATCATCTGCTCGGACGCGCGCCTGGACGCGACGCCCGCCTGGGCGAGCACCTTCTGCAGTCGCACGCCACCCTCGGTGTAGGGGTTAGCCCTCATAGTTCTTCCTCCAATTCGTCCAGCGCATCGGCGTCTGGCAAGTAGGGTGCCAAGGGTACCAGCTCCGACAGGTTCGTCATCCCCATTTTCTCAAGAAACTCCCCGGTCGTGCCGTATAGGCGCGCCCCGGATGGTGTCGCCCCCGTCTCTTCCACGAGGCCTCGGGCGAGCAGGGTGCGCACGACGCCGTCGACGTTGACGCCGCGAATGCGAGCGATGCGCGTGCGCGAGATCGGCTGGCGGTAGGCGATGACGGCCAGCGTTTCGAGGGCCGCCTGGGACAGGCGCGCGTGGGAGGAGCCGACGACGAAGCGGCCCACGACATCGGCGTGGGCACGCGCGGAGTAGATGCGCCAACCGCCGCCGACTTCGCGCAGCTCGAAGCCGCGTGCCGGAGCGCCCGACTCCCCCAGGTATTCGCTCGCGAGGGCTCTGAGCGTGTCTTCGACCTGGGTGGGGTCGGCGCCCAGCGCGGCTCCCAGGTCCTCGGGTGTCACGGGTTCGGAGGCGACCATGAGGATCGCCTCGATGGGTGCGCGCAGGTCGTGCTCAGTCATCGCTGTGTGCTCCTTGCATGTCGGCGTGCTCCACTGACGAGGCCGTGGTGGCCTGAGCGCTGGCGTGGCCCGTGTAGTCGTCCACGTCGATATCGATCTGGTCGCTGCTCCCGGTCCATTGGATCGACAGGCGTGCCAAGGCCTCGTCCTGAATGAACTCGACGGCTCCGCGTCGGTAGAGCTCGAGCAGCGCCAGGAAGCGCGAGACGACGACGGCGCGCGTGGGCGCGTCGGCGACGAGCTCGTGGAAGGTCATCTCCCCGGCCCGAGCGAGCATTGCGGCGACGACGAGCGCCTGTTCGCGCACGGGCACGACAGGGTCATGCAGGTGCGAGACCGCGACGGTAGGCGGAGAGGCGGACAGGGCGTCGGCGGCCAGGCGAGCCAGGTCCTCGGGGGTCGTGTGCCAACGCAGCTCGGGCAGCAGGGTCGCGAAGTGAGGCTCCAGAGGAACCTCGCGCGCCACGTACGAGGCGAACTGGCCCATGCGCGCGTCGAGGTCCTTGGAGGCTTCCTTGAAGGCGCGGTACTGCAGGAGGCGAGAAAACAGCAGGTCGCGGGCCTCCAGGTCGGCCTCGCTCGCGCGCTCCTCGTCATCGATACGAGGCAGCAGCCGTGCGGCCTTCATGTCGAGGAGGGTGGCGGCTACCACCAGGAACTCCGTCGTGCGCGACAGGTCCGGCGACGCCTTCATGAAGGCGATGAACTCGTCGGTGACCTGGGCCAGCGCGACCTCGGTGATGTCGAGCTTCTGACGCGCGATCAGCGACAGGAGCAGATCAAACGGACCCTCGAAGACGGGCAGGGAGACGGCAAAAAGCTCGAACTCCCCCTGGACCTCGATCGAGTCAGGCGGCGTCGCCACGGGCGATGATTTCGCGCGCCAGTCGGCGATACGCGTGCGCCCCCGCGTGGTTGGGCGCGTAGGAGATGATCGGCTCGGTCGCCACGGAGGCGTCGGGGAACTTGATCGTGCGCCCGATGCGCGTGTCGAAGACCAGGTCGCCGAATGCCTCCTGCAGGCGCTGGAGAACCTCGCGCGAGTGCAGCGTACGCAGGTCCACCATGGTCGCGACAATACCGTCGATCTTCAGACGCGGGTTGATGCGGTCACGAACCGTCTCGATGGTCTCCACCAGCAGGGCGACGCCACGCAGCGCGAAGAACTCCGCCTCGACGGGCACGATGACACCGTGCGCGGCGGTCAGCGCGTTGACGGCGAGCAGGCCCAGCGACGGCTGGCAGTCGATGAGGATCACGTCGTAGTCCGCCTCGACGTGGCGCAGGACGCGAGCCAGCGCGCTCTCGCGGGCCACCTCGTTGACGAGCTGCACCTCGGCGGCCGACAGGTCAATGTTCGCAGGGATGATATCCAGGTTGTCCGTGGTGGTCTGGCAAATCGTCGCGCGCACGTCGGCCTTCGGGTTCATGAGCAGCGTGTAGATCGTCTGCTCCATGTCGAGGGCGTTGATGCCCAGGCCCACTGACGCGGCACCCTGCGGGTCGAAGTCGACGATGAGGACGCGGCGGCCGTACTCGGCCAACGCCGCCCCCAGGTTGATCGTGGTCGTCGTCTTACCGACGCCACCTTTTTGGTTACACATCGCGATCACGCGGGCGGGACCGTGCCCCGTCAGAGGCGCGGGCACGGGGAAATCGACCTGCTCATCAGGCAGATCGTTCGTCAGCGTCGGATGCGAATTCTCGGTCACGTGTCCATCCTAGGTCATTGCCCGGGCACTTCGTGGGTGCCACGCGCCCGGGGGTGCGAGAGTGTAAAAACCTCGCGCAGCGCGGCGGCCGTGACCGCTGTATATATCTGCGTGGTCGCCACTGAGGCATGTCCGAGGAGCTCTTGGACCTCGCGCACGCTCGCCCCACCCTCCAGCAGGTGGGTGGCAAATGAGTGTCTCATCGTGTGCGGCGAGACCTTGTCCCCCAGGTCTGCGGCCTGCGCCGCGCGCCGGATCGCCGTCCACGCGCTCTGCCGCGACAGGGGCCCGCCCCGAGAGTTCAGGAAGAACGCGGTGGAACCACGGCCTCGGGCTGCCAAGGCAGGACGGGCGCGCACCCGGTACGCACCGAGGGCCTCCACTGCGAACGACCCCACGGGCACGATCCGTTCCTTGCGCCCCTTACCGAAAAGGCGCACCACCGGCACGTCGCCGTCCAGGTCGAGGTCGTCGGCGCTCAAGGCGACAGCTTCGGACACTCGCGCGCCCGTCGCGTACAGGAGTTCCAACAGGGCACAGTCGCGCAGGCCGATCGGCGAGTCGTTCGCGTGGGCCACGTCCAAGAGGCGGCCAACCTCGTCGACCGTCAGCGCCTTGGGCAGGTGGCGGCCCGCTCGAGGCGCCCTCAGCTGGGCGGCGGGATCAACCCCAACAAGGCCTTCCGTGAGCGCGTACTTGTGCAGGCCTCGGATCGCTGCGGAGGCGCGAGCAACCGACGAGGCCGCCGCGGGCGTGCCCGTCACCTCCCCCGACGCGAGCCTCATCGTGTAGTCCTCAATGTCGCGCGCGCTCACCTCGGCGAGACTGCGAACCCCTCGTTCCCCCAGGTCACGGGCATAGCGCAACGCGTCACGACGATAGTTCGAGACGGTGTGAGACGACGCGCCCTTCTCGACGCGCAGATAGTCCACCCACTCATTCACGGCTGCTTCGAGGGATGTCATAGTGTCAGAGTAAGCGACATTTCAACAAATGTGCGCGATCCCTATGCGCGTGCGCACAATTTCGCTAGTATGTGACGCGGTAACCATTTCCCTACCCCGATGTTGGGGACCTAAATACGGCTGGAGGCCGACGTGACACTTCAATGGGATCATATCGACGATGAAGCGGTGAAGACCGCCAAGCTCCTCGCGGCGGACGCTGTCGAGCAGGCGGGCTCGGGCCACCCCGGCGCCGCTATCTCGCTCGCACCCGCAGCGTACCTTTTGTACAACAAGGTCATGAACGTTGATCCGGCCGATCCTCGATGGATCGGCCGTGACCGTTTCATTCTCTCCGCTGGCCATTCCTCGCTCACCCAGTATGTCCAGCTCTACCTGAGCGGCTTCGGCCTCGAGCTTGACGACGTCAAGAAGCTGCGCACCGCAGGCTCCCTGACGCCGGGACACCCCGAGTACCGACACACCAAGGGCGTCGAGATCACGACCGGCCCGCTGGGCACCGGTATCGCCTCCGCCGTCGGCTTCGCCATGAACGCCCGCCGCGTCCACGGCCTGCTCGACCCCGAGACTCCCCTGGGCGAGTCCGTGTTCGACCACAACGTCTACGTCATCGCCGGCGACGGCTGCTTCGAAGAGGGCGTGTCCGCCGAGGCCTCCTCGCTGGCCGGCACCCAGGAGCTCGGCAACATCACCGTCATCTGGGACGACAACCACATCTCCATCGAGGACAACACCTCCATCGCCTTCAACGAGGATGTCCTGGCCCGCTACGAGGCCTACGGCTGGCACGTCCAGCGCGTCGACTGGCTCGGTGAGGACGGCTCCTACGAGGAGAACACCGCCGCTCTGAACGAGGCCCTTGAGGCTGCCAAGGCCGAGACCCGCAAGCCCTCGCTCATCGCGCTGCGCACGATCATCGGCTGGCCCACCCCCGGCAAGCAGAACACCGGCGGCATCCACGGCGCCAAGCTCGGTGGCGAGGCCCTGGCTGGCCTCAAGGTCGCCCTGGGAGCCGACCCCGAGAAGATGTTTGACGTCGATGCCTCCGTCGTCGACGAGGTGCGTGCGCGCGCAGCCGCGCGCACGGCCGAGTACCGCAAGGACTGGGACGCCCGTTTCGAGGCCTGGAAGGCCGCCAGCCCCGAGGGCGCCGCGCTCCTCGAGCGCCTGTCCGCCGGCCGCCTGCCCGAGGGCTGGGAAGCCGCGCTGCCGACCTTCGAAGAAGGCAAGGCGCTGGCCACCCGCGCGGCCTCCGGCCAGGTCCTCAACGCCATCGCACCCGTCCTGCCCGAGCTGTGGGGCGGCTCGGCCGACCTCGCCGGCTCCAACAACACCTTCCTGAAGGGCGAGCCTTCGTTCCTGCCCGCGCACCGCTCCTCCTCGTCCTTCAGCGGCGACGAGTTCGGCCGTAACCTGCACTTCGGCGTGCGCGAGTTCGCGATGGGCGCGGCCCTCAACGGCATTGCCGCAGACGGCCTGACCCGCGCCTACGGTGGTACGTTCTTCGTGTTCTCCGACTTCATGCGCGGCGCCGTGCGCCTCGCGGCCCTCATGGATCTGCCCGTCACCTACGTGTGGACCCACGACTCCATCGGCGTGGGCGAAGACGGCCCGACCCACCAGCCGATCGAGCACCTGGCATCCTACCGCGCGATCCCCAACCTCGCGGTCGTGCGCCCCGCCGACGCCGCCGAGACGGCCGCCTCCTGGAAGGCCATCCTCGAGCAGTCTCACCCCGCCGCGCTCATCCTGTCGCGCCAGAACCTGCCCAACCCGGCTCGCGGTGAAGGCACCGGCCTGGCCACGACCGAGGACCTGGCGCGCGGCGCCTACGTCCTGGCCGACACCGAAGGCACGCCCGACGTGATCCTCATGGCCTCGGGCTCCGAGGTCGCCGTCGCCCTTGAGGCGCGCGAGGCCCTGGCCGCCGAGGGCGTGGCCGCCCGCGTCGTGTCGGTTCCCTGCCTCGACTGGTTCGAGGCCCAGGACCGCTCCTACCGCGACACCGTGCTGCCCCCGTCGGTGCGCGCCCGCGTCTCCGTCGAGGCCGGCCTGGCCCTGCCGTGGTACCGCTGGATCGGCGACGCCGGCCGCGCGGTGTCCATCGAGCACTTCGGCGCGTCCGCCCCCGGCGAACTCCTCTTCAAGGAGTACGGCATCGACGCCGAGCACGTCGCCGCCGCCGCGAAGGAATCCATCGCGGAAGCACGCGCGTGACTTTGTAGTCACCTGAACTGACGGAAGGGCTGCTGACGCGCATGTGCGCGTCAGCAGCCCTATTCTCATAGTCATGTGTGGGTCCTCGGTCCCCCACTGCGTCCCTGCTGGAACGCATGCGGGCCACGGCCTCGTCCCCCTCCCCGAGTGAACGGAGCGTTACCTCGTGACCAACGCGATTCCCACCCTGCGCGATCCGCAAGACCGCAGGCTTCCGCGCATCTCGCCGCCCTGCGGCCTCGTCATCTTCGGCATCACCGGTGACCTTGCGCGCAAGAAGCTCCTGCCGGCCATCTACGATTTGGCCAACCGCGGTCTGCTGCACCCCGCGTTCTCCCTGACCGGCTTCGCGCGCCGAGACTGGAGCCCCCAGGACTTCGAGGAGTACGTGCGCGCGTCCATCGAGGCCCACACCCGCACCGGCTTCAACGAAGGCACGTGGAACCAGCTGCGCTCGGGCCTGCGCTTCGTCTCGGGCACCTTCGATGACCCGGAGGCATACCGCCGACTCGCCGACACCGTTGCAGAGCTGGACCGCGTGCGCGGCACCGGCGGCAACCACGCGTTCTACCTGTCGATTCCGCCGTCCTACTTCCCCGTCGTCGCCAAGCACCTGTCGGACACCGGCCTCAACAAGCGTCAGGGCCGCGAATGGCGTCGCGTCATCATCGAGAAGCCCTTCGGCCACAATCTCGAGTCGGCGCGCGAACTCTCCGACGTCATCTCACAGATCTTCGACGAGCAAGACGTCTTCCGTATCGACCACTACCTGGGCAAGGAAACGGTCCAGAACATCATGGCGATGCGCTTCGCCAACGCCATGTTCGAGCCGCTGTGGAAGGCCAACTACGTCGATTCCGTGCAGATCACGATGGCCGAAGACATCGGCATCGGAACGCGCGCGGGCTACTACGACGGCATCGGTGCGGCCCGCGACATCATTCAGAACCACCTGCTCCAGCTCATGGCGCTGACCGCCATGGAGGAGCCCGTTCACTTCACACCCGAGGAGATCCAGGCCGAAAAGGAAAAGGTTTTGTCCGCCGTGCGTCTGCCCGAGGACCTGGCCGCCGACACGGCCCGCGGACAGTACGCGGGCGGCTGGCAGGGCGGCGACCAGGTGCGCGGCTACCTCGAGGAGGACGGTATTCCCGCCGACTCAACGACCGACACCTTCGCGGCAATCAAGCTGTTTGTCGACACGCGACGCTGGGCGGGCGTTCCCTTCTACCTGCGTGCCGGCAAGCGCCTGGGCAAGCGCGTCACCGAGATCGCCGTCATCTTCAAGCGCTCCGCCCACGTGCCCTTCGGCAACTCGGCCCTCAGCGAGTCTGCTCAGAACGCGCTCGTCATCCGCGTCCAACCGGATGAGGGTCTCACCCTCAAGCTTGGCGCGAAGGTCCCGGGCACCTCGATGCAGGTGCGCGACGTCACGATGGACTTCGCCTACGGCCACGCCTTCACGGAGGATTCACCCGAGGCCTACGAGCGTCTCATCCTGGATGCTCTCGTCGGCTCCGCCCCACTCTTCCCCCACCAGCGCGAGGTCGAGGCCTCGTGGAAAATCCTCGATCCGATCCTGTCCTTCTGGGAGACCCAGGGCCAGCCCGAGCCCTACGCGCCGGGCACCTGGGGCCCCCAGTCGGCGCACGACATGCTGGCCCGCGACGGCCGTTTCTGGAGGCTCCCGTGATTATCACCCTGAAGAACACGACGTCCGCCGAGGTCGCCTCGCGCATCGTGGACCTGCGTGACGAGCGCGGATCCGCGGCCCTGAGCCGCGTGCTGACACTCCTCATCTGCGTGCCCGACATGATCGACGTGGATAACGCCATCGAGATTTCGGACGCGGTCTCGCGCGAGCACCCCTGCCGCGTCATCGTCATCGTTGAGCCCGAGTCCACCGAGGGCACTGCGCGCCTGAACGCGCAGATCCGCGTGGGCGATGCCGCGGGCCTGTCCGACATCATCATTCTGGAGCCACGCGGCGAGGCGGCGTCGAACATCGATTCCCTCGTCATGCCGCTGCTCCAGTCGGACACCCCCGTGGTCACCTACTGGCCGGTCACTCCCCCGGCAAACCCGGGCGAGCACCCGCTTGGCCGCCTCGCCGCCAAGCGAATCACGGATTCGCGCGCAACGCCGTGCCCGATGGATACGCTCTCGGCCCTGTCCACCGTCTACACGCCGGGCGACACCGACCTGGCGTGGGCGGGCGTGACCCTGTGGCGCGCGCTGCTGGCCGCCGTCGCCGAGGACTTCGATCGCCTTCCGTCCTCGATCCGCGTGGCGGGTAACGCGACCCACCCCTCGCCGTTCCTCGTGGCGGCGTGGCTTCATCACCAGCTGGGTGTGCCCGTCGAGCGAGTCGTCGACCCCGAGGCCCTCACGATCACCGACATCACGTTCTTCTTCGACGACGACACGACCGTGTCGCTCTCGCGCAGCGCCACCTCCTCGGTCGCACGGCTCTCGCGCCCGGGCCTGGAGGACCGAAGCGTGAACCTGGCGCGTCGCTCCGTGCAGGATTCCCTTATGGAGGACCTGCGCCGACTGGATCCTGACGTCTACTACGGCGAGCTGCTCACGACCGAGCTGCCGCACCTGGCCGACTGTGCGACGGAAGAGTGACATGGTTGCCGTCCACACCCTCGAGGTGTTCCCGAGCGTTCAGGCCCTCAACGAGGCCGTTGGCCGCGCCTTCCTGGAGCGCCTGAGGACTCTGATCGACGAGGCCGGGGACACCGGGCGTATCAACGTGGCGATATCGGGTGGCGCGGTGACAACCTCCCTTCTGCCATCCCTGCTTCCCCAGGTGAATCAGGTCGACTGGTCGCGCGTGCGCGTGTGGCTCGTCGATGAGCGCTACGTTCCCGCCGGGCACGCCGAGCGCAACGACGACCAAGCGTGGGAGGGATTCTTCCACGCGGCCGCCGGGGTCGAGTTCGTGCGTATGCCGACCAGCGACGCTACTGCTCCCGGGGAAGGTTCTCTCGACGAGGCGACGGCGGTTTTCGCGCAGACGTGGGAGAGACTGATGGGCCGGGCTTCCTTTGACATCGCGCTCATCGGTATGGGACCCGACGGGCATATCTGCTCGCTGTTCCCAGGCCGCGTCAACATGGACGAGGCCTCCCCTATCCTGGCGATCCGCAATTCCCCGAAGCCGCCGCCTGAGCGCATCACGGTGTCGATGCCCGTCATGCAGGCCTGCCCCGAGGTGTGGCTCACGACCGCTGGCGGCGCGAAGGCCGAGGCGCTCGGGCGTGCCTTAGCGGGTGCCTCGCCCCTCGACCTCCCGGTCACGGGCATCCTGGCCCCCACGACGCGCGTCTACCTGGACGAGGCCGCAGCGTCGCAGATTGCTCTCCCGTAGGGGATCTGCAGACAAATAAGGAGGCGGGATCATTGTGACCCCGCCTCTGTCACACATTGAATGGGGCGGATGCCACACCGAGAATAGACGAGCAGAACAGGAAGAAGAAAACGCGTTCGGTAACTGACGCGGCTTGCGGCGTTAAGAACAAATGAAACTGGCTCCCCACGCGATGGTGGGGAGCCAGGAAACGATATCGATCATTGACGATCAACGACCGTACTTCGCCAGCAGCGCGTAGCCGATGATGCACACCAGCCAGATGAGCAGCGTGCCCAGGGTGATGCGGTTCAGGTTACGCTCGGCGACACCGGAGGAGCCGGCCGACGAGGAAATGCCGCCACCGAACATGTCCGACAGACCGCCACCCTGTCCCTTGTGCATAAGGACGGTCAGCGTCAGCAGGATGCTGGTCAGGAAGATCAGCACGATCAGCACGTTGTTCAGAATGGTCACGGTCAATCCAGTTTCTATCGCAGTTCGCCCCTCTTGGGGCACATACACGACAAGTGTAACGGAGAATGGCAGCGGGGCCAACCGGCACACCGATTGGCCCCGCCTCGCATTCGCTCCGACCCGGCTAGTTGCGGCCAAGGGGCGGGCGAGTGAGCGTCGCTCAGGCGTAGAAGTTCGCCATGGCGGCGAAGGAGTCAGCCTTCAGGGACGCGCCGCCGACGAGACCGCCGTCGACGTCGGGCTGAGCCATGAGCTCCTTGATGTTGCCGGGCTTGGCGGATCCACCGTAGAGGATACGGGTCGCTTCGGCGGTTTCGGCGCCGAAGTCCTCGGCGAGGGCGGCGCGGATGGCGCCGCACACTTCCTGCGCGTCGGCGGCGGAGGCGGTTTCGCCGGTGCCGATGGCCCAGATGGGCTCGTAGGCGATGACGATCTTGGCGACCTCTTCGGCCTTCCAGCCGGCGAGGGCGGCGCGGATCTGGCCGAGAACGAACTCGACGTAGGTGCCGGCCTTGCGGACCTCGAGGGCTTCGCCGCAGCACAGGATCGGGGTCATGCCCGCGTCGAAGACCTTGCGAGCCTTGGCGCCGACGAGCTCGTCGGACTCGTTGTGGTACTCGCGACGCTCGGAGTGACCCATGACGACGTAGGTGACGCCGAGCTTGGTCAGCATGTCGGTGGAGATTTCGCCGGTGTAGGCGCCGTTGTCGTGGACGGACACGTCCTGCGCGCCGTACTTGATGCCGAGTTCGTCGGCGTCAACGATGGTCTGGACGGTGCGAATGTCGGTGAACGGCGGGATGACGAGGACCTCGCACTTGGAGTAGTCGTGTCCCGCGTCGGACAGCGCCATCGCCAGGCCCTGGACGAGGTGGTTGGCCTCGAGGTGATCGAGGTTCATCTTCCAGTTGCCGGCCATGAGGGGGGTACGTGCCATGAGTCAGTCCTCCAGAACTGCGATACCGGGCAGAACCTTGCCCTCGAGGAGCTCGAGGGAGGCGCCGCCGCCAGTGGAAATGTGGGAGAAGGTGTTCTCGTCGAAGCCGAGCAGGCGCACGGCCGCGGCGGAGTCGCCACCGCCGATGACGGAGAACATGGAGCCCGTGGACAGGGCTTCGGCAACCGCGCGGGTGCCGCCGGAGAACGCGTCGAATTCGAAGACGCCCATGGGGCCGTTCCAGGCCACGGTCTTGGCGGTGGCCAGCTTGTCGGCGAAGAGCTTCTGCGACTCAGGGCCGATGTCCAGACCCATCTGGTCGTCGGGGATCGCGTCGACCGTGACGACGGTCGCGGGCGCGTCGGCCGCGAACTCGGGGGCGACGACGACGTCGACGGGCAGCACCAGGTCGACGCCGCGCTCGGCGGCCTCGGCGATGTAGCCCTTGACGGTGTCGATCTGGTCGGCCTCGAGGAGAGACTTACCGACGGAGTAGCCCTGAGCGGCCAGGAAGGTGAAGGCCATGCCGCCGCCGATGAAGAGCATGTCGGCCTTCTTCAGCAGGTTGGCGATGACGCCGAGCTTGTCGGAGACCTTGGAGCCGCCGAGGACGACGCCGTAGGGGCGCTCGGGGTCGCCGGTGACCTTGGACAGGGACTCGATCTCCTTGAAGACAAGGAGGCCAGCAGCCGAGGGCAGGAGCTTGGCGATGTCGTAGACGGAGGCCTGCTTGCGGTGGACGACGCCGAAGCCGTCGGAGACGAAGGCGTCGCCGAGCTTGGCGTATTCGCGGGCGAGTTCTTCGCGCTCTTCGTCGACCTTGGAGGTCTCGCGGGCGTCGTAGCGCACGTTCTCGAGCAGGGCGATCTCGCCCTCACCCAGGGCGGCGACGGTATCGGCGGCAGAGGGGCCGACGACGTCGGTGGCCAGCGTGACCTTCACGCCGGACAGCTCGGCGAGGCGGGTGGCGACGGGGGCCAGGGAGAAGGCAGGGTCGACCTTGCCCTTGGGGCGGCCCAGGTGGGCCAGGATGACGACCTTGGCGCCGGCGTCGGTCAGCGTCTTAAGGGTGGGCAGTGCTGCGCGGATGCGGCCATCGTCGGTGATGACGCCGTCCTTCAGCGGAACGTTGAAGTCGGAACGGACCAGGACGCGCTTGCCGCGCAGGTCGCCCAGGGAGGAAATGGTCCTCATGGGGAATCCTTTCAGTGGAAAGAAAGTGACGGTGATGTGCGAGATGCCCGTGCACGTGCGTGCACGGGCATCTCACTGTCAGCTCATGGCTGGGTCGTCAGCGCTCTCAGGCGAGCTTGGAGCCGACGAGGGCGGTGAGGCGAACGAGAGCGTTCGAGTAGCCCCACTCGTTGTCGTACCAGGACAGGACCTTGACGAGGTTGCCGATGACCTTGGTCTCGGTGGCGTCGAAGATCGAGGTGTGCGGGTCGCCCACGATGTCGGAGGAGACGATCGGATCCTCGGTGTACTCAAGAACACCCTTGAGCTCACCCTCAGCGGCGGCCTTCACGGCAGCCTTGACGGCCTCGACGGAGACCTCCTTCTTCGCGATGAAGGTGAGGTCGGTCAGGGAGCCGGTCGGGGTGGGGACGCGGACGGCGAGGCCGTCGAACTTGCCCTCGAGCTCGGGCAGGACCAGGGCGACAGCCTGGGCAGCACCGGTCTTGGTGGGGATCATGTTCAGGGCCGCGGCGCGGGCGCGACGCAGATCCTTGTGGGGGGCGTCGAGGACGCGCTGATCGCCCGTGTAGGAGTGGATGGTGGTCATGATGCCGCGCTCGATGCCGAAGTTCTCCTCGAGAACCTTGGCCAGGGGGGCGAGGCAGTTGGTCGTGCAGGAAGCGTTCGACACGATGTTCATCGTCTCGCCGTCGTACTTGTCCTCGTTCACGCCCATGACGAAGGTGCCGTCGACGTTCTTCGCGGGAGCGGAGATGACGACCTTCTTGGCGCCACCCTCGAGGTGAGCCTTGGCCTTCTCACCATCGGTGAAGAAGCCGGTGGACTCAACGACAACCTCAACGCCGAGCTCGCCCCAGGGCAGATCGGCGGGGTTACGCTGTGCGAGCACCTTGATGTGCTTGCCGTCAACGATGATGCCCTCGTCATCGTAGGACACCTCACCCTGGAAGCGACCCGTGATCGAGTCGTACTTCAGCAGGTGAGCAAGGGTCTTGTTGTCGGTCAGGTCGTTAACGGCGACGACCTCGATGTCCGCGCCCTGCTCGAGAGCGGCGCGGAAGAAGTTACGGCCGATGCGGCCGAAGCCGTTGATGCCAACGCGGGTGGTCACTATGGTTCCTCCTGCTCGTGCCCTCACAGGGCACGGTTTTCGATGCAACCGGGCGTGCGGGTTGCCAGCCCGGCCCGCAGATTTCTGCGGTTCCAGCAGTTCCTAATCTACACCCGAAAGCGGACTCTGTCACAATCCAATTTCGAAATTGATACGTGGGCTAATTCTCGTTTGAACTGGGACGAACGTAACAGGGGGGAAGTCAGTCCTCTTCGAGCATGTCGAGAGTGAGGGCGGATTCGGTGTCCGGTATGCCGCGTTCGTGGGCGACTTTGTCCGCCAACGCCAACAGGCGGCGGATGCGTCCGGCGACGGCGTCCTTGGTCAGCGGCGGGTTCGTGTGTTTGCCCAGCTCTTCGAGGGAGGCCTGCTTGTACTTCAGGCGCAGGGTGCCAGCTTCGAGCAGGTGCGCGGGCACGTCGTCACCGAGGATCTCAAAGGCGCGTTCGACGCGGGCGCCGGCGGCGACGGCCGCGCGCGCGGAGCGCCGCAGGTTGGCATCGTCAAAGTTGGCCAGCCGGTTTGCGCTGCCTCGGGCCTCGCGGCGTTCGCGCCGCTCCTGCCACGCCTCGAACGTCGAGGGCGCACCCATGGCGGCGATGAGGGTTCCGATCGCGTCGGAGTCGCGCACGGACACACGGTCGGTGCCGCGCACTTCCTTCGAGCGGGCGGCAGCGCCGAGCTTGCGCGCGCAGCCGACCATCGCGAGGGCCACCTCGGGCCCCGGGCAGGTGATCTCGAGGGAGGAGGAACGGCCCGGTTCCATGAGGGAGCCGCGTGCCAAGAAGGCTCCGCGCCAGATTGCGGCGGCCTCGGCAGTGCCGGAGGCGACGAGCACGGGGGGCAGGCCTCGCACGGGGCGACGCATGGAGTCGATCAGGCCGGTCATGCGCGCGAGCTCGTCGGCCTTATGGACGACGCGCACGACGTAGCGCTTGCCGCGGCGAAGGGAGGAGCCGGACACGACGACGACGGAGGACTCCGCGTTATAGAGAGCCTGCAGGTAGGTGCGCAGGCGCCGCGCGGCAACGGCCGAGTCGAGCTCGGCCTCGACAAGGATGCGGCCACCGACGAGGTGGAGTCCTCCGGCAAAGCGAAGCGTCGCGCTCACTTCGGCGGCCACCTCGGAGGGGGTGGTGATGACGGCACGCGCGAGCTCGTCCTTCATGTCTGATGTCAGGGACACTGATTCTCCCGATGTGTGATGTCGTGTGTCAGCGGGCAACGGGTTCTAGGGTAGCCACGTTTCGGTCTGGCCCACCTCACCAAGGAAGCCGTCGAACGCGTCACGCAGGGCGGCTGCGAGTCGCAGGGGGTCGTGGTGGGGGGCGCCATCGCCGGTACGCACCTGGCGCAGGAGCACGCGCGCGCCCAGTTCTTCGGCGGCAACGATGAGGTCGTCGATGTCGTCGCAGGCGGTGGGGTCGGCGATGACGACGTCAAGCTTGAGCGCGGGCGCGTATTCGCGTAGGACCCGCACGTGGTCGGCCGTGGACATGGTGTCGGTTTCGCCGCGCTGGCGGGCAAGGTTGAGCACGAGCGCGCGGTGGGCGTCGGTCGTGGCCAGTGCGCGGTTGATCTCGGGCACCAGCAGGTGCGGGATGACGGAGGTGTACCAGGAGCCGGGGCCCAGGACGACCCAGTCGGCCTCGGAGATAGCGTCGGTGACGGCGGCGGGCACCGCTGGGGTCTCGGGCGTGATGCGCACGTGCTCGACGGTGCCGGGGGCGACGGCGACCTTGCACTGGCCGGCCACGACGTAGCGCCGCCCGCCGTCGTTCATGTCCGCCTCGATATCGATCGGGGTGGTCGCCATGGGCAGGACGCGGCCCTGGGCGCCAAGCAGTCGGCCGACCCAGTCCAGGCCTTCAACCGGATCGTCGAGGAGCTGCCACAGGCCCGAGATCAGCAGGTTTCCGAGCGCGTGCCCGTTGAGGGGCCCGGTCGTGTCCAGGCGCAGCTGCATGACGTCGCGCCACGTCAGGCCCCACTCGGATTCCTCACAGAGCGACGCCAGCGCCATGCGCAGGTCACCAGGAGGCAGGATAGGCATCTCCTGGCGCAGCCGCCCGGAGGATCCGCCGTCGTCGGCGACGGTCACGACGGCCGTCAGGGCGCGGGTGATGTGGCGAAGGGCCCGCAGGGTGGCGGACAGTCCGTGTCCGCCACCGAGGGCGACGATGGACTGGCCGGATTCTCCTCGTTGAACCCAGCCAGCAGCATCCAGATAGGGCATTATTCTCTCCCAATGTCGCGGTGCATGACGCGAACGGAATGTCCGCGTTCACGCAGGCGTGCGGCGATGGCCTCGGAGCATGCGACGGAGCGGTGCTTTCCGCCCGTGCAGCCGATGGCGATTGTGACGAATGGCTTCAATTCTGCCAGATAGCCGTCGAGCATGGGGGCCAAAAGGTCGGCATAGCCCAGAGCGAAATCGCGGGCTCCCGGCTGGGAGAGGACATAGTCGGCCACCGCCTGGTCCTTGCCGGTCAGGTGGCGCAGTTCGTCGACCCAGTACGGGTTCTTCAAGAAGCGCACGTCGACGACGTGGTCGGCGTCCAGGGGCAGGCCGTGCTTGAAGCCGAAGGACTCGACGGTGACCTGGAGGGGGCGCTCCTCCCCCGCCACGATGTCGCGAATGCGCCTGGTCAGGTCGTGGACACTCATGGTGGAGGTGTCGATGACCTCGTCTGCTGCGCGCCGCAGGGGCGCGAGCAGGCGCATTTCGGCCTTGATGCCGTCCATGAGGGTGCCGGCGCCCTGGAGGGGGTGCGGGCGGCGGTTGGATTCGTAGCGACGCACGAGGGTCTCGGGGCTCGCCTCAAGGAAAATGACGCGGTAGACGATGCCTGCGCCCTTGAGCTGTTCGAGGGTGGCATCCAGCGTGCGGAAGAAGGTGCGCGAGCGCACGTCGACTCCGACGGCCAGGCGGTGCACGCCGGCGGCGGGGTCGTTGGACATCATGCCGACCAGGGCGGGCAGCATCGTCGGGGGAAGGTTGTCGACGACGTACCAGTCGAGGTCTTCCAGGGCCCGGGCCGCACCCGTGCGACCGGCGCCGGAGTAGCCGGTGATGATAAGGACTTCGTTGGCGGCGCGCGGCTCGAACTTGGTGCGGGCGGCGTCGCGCACGGGGATGCCCTCGGGGAAGGTGCGGGGGTTTTCCTCCCTCATGGACGAGGCCTCCTCCTGGGGCGCGCTGCGTGCGTCCGTGGGTGCATGGTCGGTCATGGTGTCCTCCTTGGGAGCGGGGTGAGCGTGGCTGTGGGTGTCTTAGGCAATCGGGGCGTCGTCGATGGTGATGGCCTGGGAGGCGCGCCGGGCGATGACGCGCGCTTCCTTGGGGGTGGCGGCACTGGCTGCGACGACGCCGACGCGTCGATGCGGGCGGCTGATCGGTTTGCCGAAGATGCGCACGATGTCAGCGGTGGCAAGCGCGGTGGCGACGCCGCGGTAGGCGGGGGCATCGATCGCTCGTTCGCTCTTGATGACGGCGGACGCGCCGGGCCGGGACAACTCGGTGGTGGTGGGCAGGCCGAGAATGGCGCGGGTGTGCAGCTCGAATTCGGACTGGCGCTGGGTGGCCATGGTGACCATGCCGGTGTCGTGGGGCCGGGGCGAGAGCTCAGAGAACCAGACCTCGTCGCCGCGCACGAAGAACTCGACGCCGAAGAGGCCCAGGCAGGGTCCGTTGCCGGCCTGTGCAAGCGCGTCGGTGACGGCCTTGGCCATGTCGCGGGCCGAGGCCAGGGCGGCCTCGCTCATCGCCATGGGCTGCCAGGATTCGACGTAGTCGCCGCCCTCCTGGCGGTGGCCGATCGGCACGCAGAAGGAGGTCACGACGCTGGCGCTGTCCTGGTCCCAGGAGCGAACGGTGAGCAGCGTGATCTCGTAGTCGAAGTCGATGCCCTCTTCAACGATGACGACGCCGGTCGTCGCGCGCGCGTCCTCTTCGGCGTGCGCCCAGGCTGCGCCGGCCTGCTCGGGGCCGTCCACGCGGGACTGTCCGTGGCCTGAAGAAGACATGGTGGGCTTGACGAAAGCGGGGTAACCGATCTCCTCCAGGGCTGCCGACAGCTCGGCCTCGCTGGACGCGAATCGGAAGTCGGACGTGCGCACGCCGGGCAGAGACGCGGCCAGGTGACGGATGCGCTGGCGATCCATCGTGGCCTGCACGGCAAAGGCGTTCGGCACGACGCGCACGCCGCGCTCCTCGTAGGCGCTCAAGCAGTCGGTGGCGATGGCCTCGACCTCGGGGACGATCAGGTCGACGTCCGCCTCATCCAGTACGGCGCGCAGGGCGGCCGGATCGCTCATGTCGAACACGCGGGAGGAGTCCGCGACCTGCATGGCAGGAGCATTGGCGTAGGAGTCGCACGCGATGACCGTGCATCCGTAGCGTTGCAGGGCGATCGTCACCTCTTTGCCGAGCTCGCCCGAGCCCAAGAGAGCCACGCGCACAGGAAGCGGCATTGGAAGCGTCATTGTCATGGTGTGTCCTCCCTCGACGATGTTGCAAGCCTATCGCGGATCGTGGCTGCGAGGGCGGGTCCCACGCCCTTGACCTCGGCAATCTGCTCGGGTGTTGCCTCGCGCAGGCGCTTGACAGAGCCAAAATGCTTCAAGAGCGCGGCCTGTCGCGCGGGTCCAAGCCCCGGGATAGAGTCCAGGACCGAGCGGCGCTGGGCCTTGGAGCGGCGCTTGCGGTGCTTCGTGATCGCGAAACGGTGGGACTCATCGCGCAGGTACTGCAGCAGGTACAGGGCCTCGGAGGTACGCGGCAGGATGAGGGGGAAGTCGTCGCCGGGGATCCACACCTCCTCCAGGCGCTTGGCCAGGCCCACGACGGGCACGTCCGCGCCCACCGCGTCCAGGGCTGCGCGCGCGGCATTGACCTGGGGCAGGCCGCCGTCCACGACGACCAGGTCGGGCCGGTAGGAGAAGCGCTTGGGTCGACCGGTCGACGCGTCAATGGGACCCGAGGCGTAGGCGATGCCGTCCTCATCCTCGCCCTCGATGCCCGCCTCCTCGGCGAGCAGGCGGGAGAAGCGCCGGGTCAACACCTCGTTCATGGCGCTCGTATCGTCGGGGGTGCCGGTCCCGTCCTCGCCGCGAATGTTGTACGTGCGATAGGCGTCCTTGCGAGGCATCCCGTCCTCGAAGACCACCATGGAGGCAACCTGATTCTCCCCACCCGTGTGCGAGACGTCGTAGCACTCGATGCGCAGGGGCGCGCCCGGCAGGTCGAGGTTTTCCGCAAGCTGCTCGAGCGCCTTCGAGCGCGCCGTAATGTCACCCGCGCGCTTCGTGCGGTGCAGGGCCAGGGCCTGGCGGGCGTTCTCCATGACCGTGTCCATCAGCTGCGCCTTGGGCCCGCGCCTGGGTACGTGCACCGACACGGAGGCGCCGCGCACCTCGCGCAGCCAGCGCTCAATCGTGTCCTCATCGTCAGGAGCCACAGAGACCAGCACCTCGCGCGGGATCGCTGACGTCGGCGTGTGGGCGACATCGTCCACGCTCACGGCCGCCACCTTGACCGCCTTCCCAGCCCCGGCCTCGTCCGGCGACGCCGAGGAGTACACCTGCTCCAGCAAACGCGCCATGAGCGCGGGCTCATCCGCCCCGTCCACGCGCTCAATCACCCAGCCGCGCGTTCCTCGGATGCGCCCGCCGCGCACGTGGAAGACGTGGACCGCCGCGTCCAAGTCGTCGCTCACCAGCGCGAACACGTCCGCATCCGCGCCATCGTCCAGCACGACCGCGTTACGCTCCAACACCGTGCGCAGCGCCTTGACGTCGTCGCGCAGCTTCGCCGCGCGCTCGAAGTTCAGCTCCGCCGACGCCTGGCGCATCTGCTCCTCCAGGTCACGGATCACCGGGCCGGTGCGCCCCTCCATGAACTGGCACAGCCCCTCGGCGAGCTCGCGATGCTCCTCCATGGACATGCGACCCACGCACGGCGCCGCACACTTGTCGATATAGCCGAGCAGGCAGGGGCGCCCCTGCGCCTTCGCGCGCTGGAACACGCCCGTCGAACACGAGCGCATCGGGAAGACGCGCAGCAGCTGATCGATCGTCTCGCGAATCGCCCACACCTGCGTGTACGGGCCGAAGTAGCGCGACCCCGCCCGCTTGCGCTCGCGGGTCACCTGCACGCGAGGGAAGCGCTCCCCCATCGACACCGCCAGGTAGGGGTAGGACTTGTCGTCCTTAAACATGACGTTGAAGCGCGGATTGAATTCCTTGATCCACGTGAACTCCAGCGTGAGGGCCTCGACCTCGGAGCGCACGACCGTCCACTGGACGGCGCTCGCGGTCGTCACCATCTGCTGGGTGCGCGGGTGCAGGTTCGCCAGGTCCTGGAAGTAGTTGGTGAGGCGATTGCGCAGGTTCTTGGCCTTGCCGACGTAGATGACGCGGCCGGTCGGATCGGAGAATCGGTAGACGCCCGGCGAGGTCGGGATGTCTCCCGTGCGGGGTCGGTACGTCGAAGGATCTGCCACGCTCCCAGGGTACGAGGCCGTGGCACCGATCGCCGAACGCCCACCGCGCGCGTGCTCTATGTCATGAAACCTGTGAAGCATGAGACCACCGCACCCAGTGGCCATCTGTAGGCTTATACTGAACTTGGCCTTAAATTGACTAATTTTTGACCAACGAGTAGAACCCACTCCCACGAAGAAGGACGTTCATGTTCACCTCCAACCAAGAGGTCGCAGACTTTATCTCCGAACAGAACATTGAACTCGTCGACGTACGCTTCTGCGACGTCCCCGGTGTTCAGCAGCACTTTACGATCCCCGTGAACGAATTCCTGGATACCGCTCTGTCGGACGGCCTCATGTTCGACGGTTCCTCGGTGCGCGGATTCACCGCTATCCACGAGTCCGACATGAAGCTCATCCCAGACATCTCCTCCGCGTTCGTGGACCCGTTCCGTGACCGCAAGACCCTGGTCGTCAACTTCTCGATCGTCGACCCCTTCACCGACGAGCCCTTCTCACGTGATCCGCGCCAGGTGGCCGCCAAGGCCGAGGCCTACCTGCGTTCAACCGGCATCGCGGACCAGTGTTTCATCGGCGCCGAGGCAGAGTTCTACCTCTTCGACGACGTGCGCTACCAGGTGAGCCCCCACAACACCTTTTTCTCCGTGGACTCCCCCGAGGCCTACTGGAACACCGGCCGCGCTGAAGAAGGCGGCAACATGGGCTACAAGGTGCCCATCAAGGGCGGCTACTTCCCCGTCTCCCCTGCCGACAAGTACGCGGACGTGCGCGACGAGATGAGCCGCCTCCTCGAAGAGGTCGGCCTCATTATTGAGCGCGCCCACCACGAGGTCGGCTCGGGTGGCCAGCAGGAGATCAACTACCGCTTCGCGACGCTGCAGACCGCGGCCGACGACATGATGAAGTTCAAGTACGTCATCAAGAACTCGGCCCTAGACTTCGGCCATTCCGCGACCTTCATGCCCAAGCCCCTCTTTGGCGACAACGGCTCGGGCATGCACACCCACATCTCGCTGTGGAAGAACGGCGAGCCCCTGTTCTACGACGAGCGCGGCTACGGTTCGCTGTCCGACACGGCTCGCTGGTTCATCGGCGGTCTGCTCGAGCATGCCCCGGCGCTGCTGGCCTTCACGAACCCGTCGGTGAACTCCTTCCGACGCCTGGTTCCCGGCTTCGAAGCCCCGATCAACCTCGTGTACTCGGCGCGCAACCGCTCCGCGTGCATCCGCATCCCCGTGACGGGCACGTCGCCCAAGGCCAAGCGCGTGGAGTACCGCGTGCCGGACCCGAGCGCGAACCCCTACCTGGCGTTCTCCGCGTGCCTCATGGCGGGCATCGACGGCATCAAGCGCCGCATCGAACCGGCCGCGCCGATCGACAAGGACCTCTACGAGCTGCCGCCGGCCGAGTACCAGGACATCGCGAAGCTGCCGAGTTCCCTCGAGGCCGCCCTCGACGCGCTGCGCGAGGACCACGAGTTCCTCACCGAGGGCGACGTCTTCACGCAGGACCTCATCGACACGTGGCTGGAGTACAAGGAGACCAACGAGGTCGCCCCGATGCGCGCCTACCCGCATCCCTACGAGTACCAGATGTACTACGATCTGTGATCTAATCGTCACTCAGTGGCCCCCACCCCGATTATGGGGCGGGGGCCGCGCCACAACCAGTAGACTCACATCGAACCTGTTGTTCAGTCTTTGAACCGACATCCCGGAGGACACGATGAAGCGCATGCGTGATGGCTCGTACACGATTAAGCCAACTTACAAGGTCGGCGAACACGACATCGTTCCAGACATGCTGGCCAAGCGCGCGCTCCTGCACCCCGACCAGGTGGCGGTCGAGCAGCGCTCCTCCGTCGGTTCCACGCGCTCCCTGACCACTTCTGAGCTCCAGCGTCAGGTCGAGTACACCGCCTGCGGCCTTATCGGCCTGGGCGTGCAGGCCGGTGACGCGGTCGCGATCCTGGCCCCGACCTCGTACGAGTGGCTCCTGCTCGACCTCGCACTCCTGTCCATCGGCGCGATCACCGTCCCGATCTACGAGTCCGACTCTGCGGCCCAGATCGAGCACATCCTCACCGACGCGCACGTGACCCGCGTCTTCACGGCCACCACCCAGCAGGCCGAGCTTGTCCATTCGGTGGCCCCCGAGTACACCGTGTCGGTCGATTCCTTCGACCGCGGCGCCCAGCGCCTGATCGCCCGCGCGGCCACCGGCATCACCATTGAGAACGTCGAGCAGCGCCGCGCGGCCATCTCCTCCTCGGACATCGCCACCATCATCTACACCTCCGGAACGACCGGAAACCCGAAGGGTGTGGCCCTCACACACGCGAACTTCGTGGCCACCGCGGAGGGTGCCCGCCAGGTCCTCGGTGACGTCATCGACTCCCCCGAGACCCGCCTGCTCCTCTTCCTGCCGGTCGCCCACGTGCTCGCGCGCCTCGTCATGCACGTGATCCTGTCGGGCCAGGGCGTCCTCGGCTTCTCCCCCAACATCAAGAACCTGCTGCCAGATATCAAGGCTTTCAAGCCCTCCGTGCTCCTCGTCGTGCCGCGCGTCCTGGAGAAGGTTTACAACGCGGCCTCCTCCAAGGCGGGCGGCGGCATCAAGGGGCGCATGTTCGCGTGGAGCGCCAAGCAGGCCCGCGCCTATTCTCTCGCTTCGGAGAAGACGTTTGGCCCAGGTCCCTTCAAGAAAATCCGCCACGGCATCGCCGACGCGCTCGTCTTGAAGAAGATCCGCTCGATCCTCGGCCCTAACCTGCGCTACATCGTCTCCGGCGGCGCCCCTCTGGCCACCGATCTTGCCCACTTCTACGCGGGCATGGGTATCACGCTGATCCAGGGCTACGGCCTGAGTGAGACGACCGGCCCGATCGCTGTCCAGCACATCGGCAAGAACCCCGTCGGCGGCGTTGGCCTGCCCCTGCCCGGTAACTTCATCAAGATCGCCAAGGACGGCGAAATCCTCGTGCGTGGCCAGTCCGTCATGCCCGGCTACTACCACCTGCCCGAGCAGACCGCCGAGGTTATGCCCGACGGCAAGTGGTTCCACACGGGTGACCTGGGTTCGATCGACCGCAAGGGCCAGCTGACCATCACGGGCCGCAAGAAGGAACTCATCGTGACGGCGGGCGGCAAGAACGTCTCCCCCGAGGTCCTCGAGGATTCTCTGGCCACTCATCCCCTCATCGCCAACGTCATCGTGGTGGGCGACCAGCGCCCCTACGTCGGCGCCCTCTTCACCCTCGACGCCGACATGCTGCCCGACTGGCTGGCCAAGCACGGCCTGCCGCAGTGCTCGCCCACCGAGGCCGCCGAGCTGCCGGCGGTCCGCGAGTCCCTAGAGAAGGCCGTTGAGCGCGCCAACAAGGCCGTCTCCCGCGCCGAATCGATCCGCAAGTTCCGCATCATCGACGCTACCTTCACCGTTGAAAACGGCTACGTCACACCGTCGATGAAGCTGCGCCGCCGCAAGGTGCTGGCCGACTACGCCTACGAGGTCGACGCCCTCTACGGCGGCCCAGTCTCCGCGCAGCCTGCGAAGAAGCGTGGCTTCTTCGCTCGCTTCACAAAGAACTGATCCCCCACACAAGCGGCATACATTCACCCCACGAAAGGACCGCAATGACGGTACGTAGGCTCGCCGATGGCTCATGGGAGTCGATTGCGACGCGAGAAGCCACCGAGGATATGAACCTCCCGAAGATGCTGCACCAGCGCGTGGAGCGCCACCCCGGCCAGTTCGCGATCGAGCGTCGCTCGAACGTGGGTGCCTGGCGCAAGGTGACGATGGAGAGCTTCCTGGCGGAAGTGGATTCCATCGCGCGCGGCCTCATCGGCATCGGCCTCGAGCCGGGTGACCACCTCGCGATTTTGGCTCCCACCTCCTACGAGTGGGCCCTCATTGACGTGGCTACCTTGTCCTGCGGTGCGATCACCGTGCCGATCTACGAGACGGACTCGGCCCAGCAGATCGCGCACATCCTGGCCGACGCAGACGTGCGCATCGTCATCACGGCGACCACGCAGCAGGCCGAGCTGGTGGAGTCCGTGCGCACGGAGGGGGTCCGCTATGTCTTCTCCCTTGATCGGGGTGCCGAGCGTGTCCTGACGAGTGCCGCGCGGGGCGTGAGCGTCGAACAGGTGCGCGCGCGTACCAACGCCGTGACGCTCAGCGACGAGGCGACGATCATCTACACGTCGGGCACGACCGGCATGCCCAAGGGTGTGGTCCTCACGCACGGGAACTTTATTTCACCGATGCTGCAGGCTTACGACTTCCTGCCCGTCCTCATCAACGACCCGAAGTCGCGCTCCCTGCTCTTCCTGCCGGTCGCCCACGTGCTCGCGCGATTCGTCATGTACTGCCTGCTCGCAGGCCAGGGCATCACCGCGTTCTCTCCGGACACCCGCAACCTGGTCGACGACATCGCGACGTTCAAGCCGACGATGCTCCTTGTTGTTCCGCGCGTCATGGAGAAGGTCTACAACGCGGCCGCTGCTAAGGCGGGCGGCGGCATGAAGGGCCGTATGTTCGCGTGGGCCGCCAAGCAGGCGCGTGCCCTGTCCAAGGCCACCGCCTACGTGGATTCTCCTCTGCCCGAGTCGGCGGTCGCCGGACCCGGTCCGGACACGACGCCCATCCCGGATGCCTCGGCAATGCCCTCCCCCGGTCCTTCTGCTGCCCTCAAGCTGCGCGGTCGCATCGCGGATGCCCTTGTTCTGTCGAAGGTACGGGCGATCCTCGGCCCGAACCTGCACACAATCATCTCGGGCGGCGCTCCCCTGGCTCTCGACCTGGCGAACTTCTATCGTGGCCTGGGCATCACCCTCCTGCAGGGCTACGGCCTGTCCGAGACGACCGGTCCGATCTCCGTGGAGACGCCACAGGATTTCCCTCCGGACTCGGTAGGCTTCCCCTGGCCGGGCAACCAGATGATGATCGCCCCTGACGGCGAGCTCCTCGTGCGCGGCATCTCCGTGTCGAAGGGATACCATAACCTGCCCGAGGCCACGGCTGAGGCCTTCGTCGACGGCTGGTTCAAGACGGGTGACCTCGCCTCCATCGACGACCGTGGCCACCTGCGCATCACGGGACGCAAGAAAGAACTCATCGTCACCGCGGGCGGTAAGAACGTGTCCCCCGAGATCCTCGAAGAGTCCCTCTCGACGCACCCACTCATCGCGAACATCATCGTCGTCGGTGACAACCGCCCCTACATCGGCGCGCTCATCGCGCTGGACACGGAGATGCTGCCTGAGTGGCTGGCCACTCACGGTCTGCCCGTCGTGGACGCGGCACAGGCGGCGAACCTGCCCGAGGTGCGTGAGTCCTTGGAGAAGGCAATCGCCCGCGCCAACAAGGCGGTGTCGCGAGCCGAGTCGATCCGCCGTTACCGCATCGTCAATGCGGCCTTCACCGTGGAGAACGGCTACATGACGCCCTCCCTCAAGCTCAAGCGCCGCCGCGTCCTAGCCGACTACGCCGACGAGGTCGATGCCCTGTACGCGTCGGGCGAGGCCGCGAAGACCCAGAAGAACCAGGAGTAGCCCGGCCGCCCGCCCGGGAGCACCCACTGTGCGACTCGGCCCCGGCCTCGTCACTATGAACGAGGTCGGGGCGAATTTTATGGCTAGCCAACTAGCACGAACTGTTCCTATCGTAACGACGGCAGCGGTACGCACGAGGAGTTGGAAGATCCGACCAACTCTCCACGGAATACAATCAGTAAGCTGCTCGACAGCTAGTAATTCCGTCGCCGGTAGACCACAAACGTGAAAATCCAAGCACCTACCATGACCAAAATGAATGCAGTAACCCACTGCATCCCGGGAGTCAGCCGCCAAAACCACAACACCGGAATTGTCACGAGTTGGATACAAGCAACGAGCGCTACACACGAGGACAACAACGGCTCTTTTTCGTACATACAGTAAGCAACGAATCCCATCGACACTGCCGCAACAACCAGGGGCACCCAGAAAGTACTACCCAGTACCGCTGCAACAGATCGTGCCGATAGCGCAACACAAATTACAAGTGTGAAATTTAGCGCGGTACGCCACGTCACGTGCTCTTTCAACAACCTTTCCCAAGGCGAACTCGTACCAACATTGTCGCCCCAATCGACCACCCTGGACGACACACAGTCAGAAGTACTAGTCGAATGAGGGGATGAACTATCCCTGAACGCGCAGACGAGGAACGCAACGAGCAGGAGCACGAAGACTGCGGACCGAGAAATGACATGCGTTCCACTAATGGCGGAGTAACTTTGCGAAATCATGTGACTCTTTCTATGAAGAAAAGAGGCGAACGGATGTTCGCCATCTCTCCCAGAGTACAATTTTCACCAAGAGTCAAGCACCGAAGCTCTCGGCGTGTCACATCTTCACAATCACTTTCAGCATGAGCCGCATCACGTTCTATATCCACAGTTAACACCTTTGACACTCCTGAATCGGACTACATCAAATAAGCGCCAGTCCGAGTCGGACTCGGCATATTTTCGTTACGATCTAAGAAGTTAAAAGACTTAGGATGGTGCCACAAACAGAACTTTAGACTTTTGACAGCATGTGAACATGACATCAACTGCATGACTACATCCACATTAGACACCACCGCCTCACTACTGCTAGCTGCTCACCACATACAAAGAAACTACAAGTTTTTATGGGGAAAGATCGGCCCCGACCTCGTTCATCGACGAGGTCGGGGCCGAGTCGCGCGCGAGGACTCCCCTAGTCGGCGGTGTTGCGTCCCACGACGAAGGCACCGAACAACGCGAGAAGGACCGCCACGCCCATGACGGGCAGCGGAATCCAGAACAGCGTGCGCCGGGTAATCTCCAGAGCGGCCGAGACGAGAATACCGACAAGCAGGAGGGTGTGGAAGGCGCGAGACCACAGGAAGCCATCGCCGTCGCCGCTCCACAGCATAAACAGCGACATGATCACGCATACAGCGACGACCGCATAGATCGCGATGACCGTGCCCAGCTGCCACACGTGACGGGCCTCCGCCTGGCCGAGCACACACAGGCTCAGGTTGCCCAGGCCAGCGACAAACCCGCAAGACAAGCCGTAGACGCGGCTGCGCCCAGCCGAGCGGGCCGCGAGCGCCTTAAGCGTGAGAGAGCCGGCCACGACCATGAGGGCAATCACCAGCAAGTGAACCCAGGAGGGCCAGTAGTAGGCGAAGCCGTACAAACCGTAAGCGGGGAGCATGAGGCTCATCCTAGCGGTTCCTACGACTCAGCGGCGTCGCGCGCGGCCTCCTTCGCGAGGACCTCCGCCAGGTACTGGCCCGTGAATGATTCCTCTACGGTTGCAACCTGTTCGGGTGTTCCCTCGGCGACGACCATGCCGCCGCCCGCGCCGCCCTCGGGCCCCATGTCGATGATCCAGTCGGCGCTCTTGATGACGTCCAGGTTGTGCTCGATGACGATGACAGTGTTGCCTTTGTCGGCTAGGGACTGCAGCACGAGGAGGAGCTTGCGGATGTCTTCGGAGTGCAGGCCGGTCGTGGGCTCGTCGAGCACGTAGACCGTGCGTCCGGTCGAGCGCCGCTGCAGCTCGGAAGCAAGCTTGACGCGCTGAGCTTCGCCGCCGGACAGGGTCGTCGCGCTTTGTCCGAGGCGCACGTAACCCAGGCCCACCTCGACAAGCGTGTTGAGGTGACGGGCAATGCGCGAGATCGGCGCGAAGAACTGTGCGGCCTCCGCGATCGGCATGTCGAGCACGTCCGCGACAGTCTTGCCCTTGTACTCGACCTCCAGGGTTTCGCGGTTGTAGCGAGCGCCATGGCAGACCTCGCAGGGGACGTACACGTCGGGCAGGAAGTTCATCTCGATCTTCAGCGTGCCGTCGCCCTTACAGGACTCGCAGCGTCCGCCCTTCACATTGAAGGAGAAGCGTCCCGGACCGTAGCCACGCACCTTTGCCTCCTGTGTTTCGGCAAAAAGCTTGCGGATCTGGTCCCACACGCCCGTGTAGGTCGCCGGATTCGAGCGCGGCGTACGACCGATTGGGCTCTGGTCCACGTGCACGACCTTGTCGAGCTGTTCGATGCCCGTGATCGTGCGGTGGCGGCCGGGCACCATGCGCGCGCCGTTGAGACGCGATGCCAGTGTGCGGTAGAGGATGCCATTCACCAGCGTCGACTTGCCCGAGCCAGACACGCCGGTGACGGCAGTGAGCACGCCGAGCGGGAACGACACATCGATGTTCTTCAGGTTGTTTTCGCGCGCGCCCTTGACCGTGACGACGCGCTTCTTATCGACCGGGCGTCGCGTCGGCGGCAGGAGAATACGGCGTTTGCCCGACAGGTACTGGCCGGTCAGCGACTTGCGGTTCTTCAGCAGTTCGGAAAGCGGCCCCGAGTGAACGACCCAGCCACCCGTCTCACCCGCGCCGGGACCGATATCCACGATCCAGTCGGCCGCCTCCATCGTCTCCTCGTCGTGCTCGACGACGATGAGCGTGTTGCCCAGGTCGCGCAGGCGTTCGAGCGTCGCGATGAGCTTGCGGTTGTCGCGCTGGTGCAGGCCGATCGAAGGCTCGTCCAGAACGTAGAGGACACCGACGAGGCCGGAGCCGATCTGCGTGGCCAGGCGGATACGCTGTGCCTCGCCTCCCGACAGTGTGCCCGCACCGCGAGAGAGCGTCAGGTAGGTCAGGCCCACGTCAACGAGGAAGGCCAGGCGGGCCTCGATCTCGGTGAGGATGGGTGCCGCGATAGCGCGCGCACGCTGCTCGAGTTCGACGGCCGCGAGGAACTCACGCGCCTCCGAGATGGACATGTCGGACAGCTCGGCGATCGACTTATCGCCAATACGCACTGCCAGGACCTCCGGCTTCAGGCGCGCGCCCTCGCACGTCGGGCACGGAATCTCACGCATATAAGAGTCGAGCTTCTCGGACACAGCCGCAGACTCGGTCTCCTCGCGCTTACGCTCAATGTAGTTGACCGCGCCCTCGAAGCCCGTCGTGTAAGAGCGCTCGCGGCCCCAGCGGTTGCGGAACTTGACGGTGACCTCGTAGTCCTTGCCATACAGAACGGCGTTTTTGACCTTCTTGGGCAGGTTCTTCCAGGGCGTGCCCATCGCGAAGCCGAGTTCCTTGGACAGGGATTCGAGGAGCTTCTTGTGGTACTTGAAGTTCGAGTTCCAGGGGATGACAGCACCGTCGGCGAGCGAGAGTTCCTCGTCGGGGACGACCAGCTCAGGGTCCACCTCCTGGCGGAAGCCAAGTCCCGCGCAGTCCGGGCACGCGCCGTAGGGGGCGTTGAAGGAGAAGGTGCGAGGCTCGATCTCGTCGAGGGCCAGAGGGTGGTCATTCGGGCAGGCGCGCTTCTCGGAGAAACGGCGGCGGCGCTCCGGGTCGTTCTCGTCCAGGTCGACGCAATCGATGACGACGAGGCCATCGGACAGGCGCAACGCGGTCTCGACCGAATCGGTGAGGCGCTGGCGCATGCCCTCGCGGACGACAAGGCGGTCGATAACGACCTCGATCGTGTGTTTGAGTTTCTTCTCCAGCTTGGGGGCATTCTCGAGACGCACGGCCTCGCCGTCGATGATCGCGCGCGTGTAGCCCTCGGCGCGCAGTTCGTCGATAAGGTCCTGGTACTCGCCCTTGCGGCCGCGCACGACCGGGGAAAGGACCTGGAAGCGCGTGCCCTCGTCCATCGTGCGCACGCGGTCGACGATCTGCTGGGGTGTCTGTGCCTGGATGCGCGCCCCGCACTCGGGGCAGTGCGCGACGCCGGCACGCGCGTAGAGCAGACGCAGGTAGTCGTGGATCTCCGTGATCGTGCCGACCGTCGAGCGCGGGTTGCGTGACGTCGACTTCTGGTCGATGGAGACGGCGGGTGACAAGCCTTCGATGAAGTCAACATCCGGCTTGTCCATCTGGCCGAGGAACTGACGCGCGTAGGAGGACAGGGACTCGACGTAGCGGCGCTGTCCCTCGGCGAAAATCGTGTCAAAGGCGAGGGAGGACTTACCGGATCCGGATAGGCCGGTGAAGACGATCATGGAGTCGCGGGGCAGCTCGAGGTTTACGTCCTTGAGGTTGTGTTCGCGGGCACCCTGGATGATTAGCTTGTCATGCACCCTTTGATCCTATCCGTCCCCTAGGCAAAATCGCGGATCAGGGCTAGTGTTATGCGTATGGCATACTACGCAGTCGAATACGTCTACAACCCCTCCATGACCGAGACGATGGACGAAGTCCGCCCGACCCACCGCGCGTTCCTGTCCGGTTTGCTCGAACAGGGAATCAACGTCGCGTCCGGCCCCCTCGCTGGTGAGGTCCCCGGCGCGCTGATTCTCATCAACGCCGAGAGCCAGGCCGACGTCGAGCAGATCCTCAATCAGGATCCCTTCTACGTCGCCGAGGTCATCCAGGCTCGTCTCATCCGCGAGTGGAATCCCGTCATCCGGGTGTTCTGAGTCGCTTCCATGCACGAGGCCGGGGCGGGTTTTCCCGCACCGGCCTCGTGTCGTATCCACCCAGCTATTGCTCGAGGGAGCGAGCGAATTGTCGGGCGTAAAAGATGCGCTGAGCGACTTCAATGAGCAAGGCAGCACCCGCACCGACGCACAGGATGAGGAACCACTCGTGCGTGGTCGGTGCCACGGTTGAAAAGAAGTGACGAACGGGCGGGATCAACACGCCGCCGACGGTTGCGGACGTGACGGCCACGAGCAGAACCCACTTCCACAGGGACAGCGGTCGCGACGTAATGACCAGCAGCCAGATCGCGCCAAGCATCAGCGAGAGGATCGCCGCCGTCGACTCGCGGTCCTGCGGTCCGTCGGCAATGCCGAAAGCGGTCAGCGCGGCAGCCGCCAGGATGACGCCCGTCGGCATCGCCAGAGACAGCGTGCGCTTGAGGAATCCCGGCACGTAGCGACGCGGGTTGGGCCATAGCGCCAGGAAGAAGGCCGGGATGCCGATCGTCAGGGAGTCGATGTAGCTGAACTGGCGCGGCAGGAACGGGTAGCGCCAGCCGACCAGTGCGGTCACAATCACGAGGACAGCCGCGTAGGTGGTCTTGGCCAGGAACAGCGAGGAGACACGCTCCATGTTCGCGATGATGCGGCGGCCCTCCGACAAAACGCCCGGCAGAACAGAGAACTTTGAGTCAACAAGGACGATCTGCGCAACCGCCTTCGTGGCCTGCGTGCCGTTGCCCATCGCGATACCGAGGTCGGCATCCTTGAGCGCGAGGGCATCGTTCACACCATCGCCCGTCATCGCAACGCAGTGCTCGCGGGCCTGCAGAGCACCGACCATCGCACGCTTCTGCTCGGGCGTCACGCGCCCAAAGACATCATGCTTCTCAATTGCGTCGATGAATGCCTCAGAGGAAAGGTCCTCGGGCAGGTCGCGTGCGTCCATGAGACGGGCGGGCATGCCGTCGGGCGCCGTCAGCCCAGCCTGGGCGGCCAACGCGCCAACCGTTGTCGGGTTGTCGCCCGAAATGACACGCACGTGCACGCCCTGAGAACGGAAGTAGTCGAGCGTCTCAGCCGCGTCTTCGCGCAGATCCTCCTCCAGGACCACAATCGCGGCAACCTCGCGGGCCTCCGGCAGCTCATCGTCCACGACAGTCGAATCTGCGCGGACAAGTGCGACGACGCGGGCTCCGCTACTCGCGAAGCCACCCACCCGCTCCAGCAGAGCCGCGTTTCCAGTCACGGCCTCGTCGATGACGATCTCGGGGGCACCCAGGATCCAGGACTCACAGTCCGTGCCCCACGCGCTCCACTTACGCGCCGACGAGAAGGGAACGTTCCACTGCGCGCGTGCCTGAGCGCCCGCCAGTGCATCCTCGTCGAGGAAAGACCAGATGGCCTGCGCGGTCGCGTTCGTGCGGTCACTCGACGCAGTCGCGAGCGCACGGCGAATGAGTGCCTCGTCGCCCGAGATCACGTCGATCTGGCGCACGCGGATGCCGCCGGTGGTGAGCGTGCCCGTCTTATCCAGGCACAGGCAGTCGACGCGGGCGAGTACCTCGACGGCCGGAAGTTCCTGCACGAGGACCCCGCGCCGGGCCAGCGTCGCCGACCCAATCGCGAAGTTCATCGAAGTCAGGAGGACGAGGCCCTGGGGAATCATGCCGATGACCGAGGCAACCGACAGGACCAAGGCCTCTCGCCAGTCCCCGCCTAAGCCGCCCGCGATGCGATTCTGCGAATAGAACGTCAAGGCAACAATCGGCAGCAGCATGACCGAGACAACCTGCAGAACGCGATTAATCGACACCTGGATCTCGGAGATCGTACGAGTGAAGGCACGCGCCTGCTCGGACAGACCCTGCGCGTAGACGCGCTCGCCGACCGCTGTGGCGATCATGCGTCCCGATCCGGCAACGACGCTCGTGCCAGCCAGGAGCTGATCGCCCTCCTTCTTCTTGACCGGGCGCGACTCGCCCGTCAGCAGCGACTCATCGATCTCGAGGCCTGCCGAGGCCAGCACCGTACCGTCCACGCTCACCTGGTCGCCAAGCGCCAGCTCGATGACGTCATCGAGCACGACGTCGCGAGCAGGGATGACCGACACCTCGCCGTTACGCAGGACGGAGGCTTGCGGTGCATCCACGATTGCAAGAGAATCCAGGGTGCGCTTGGCGCGCAGCTCCGACATGATACCGATAACCGCATTAATGACCATGACACCGCCGAAGATGCCGTCGCGCAGATCGCCGAACAGCAGGACGATGATCGACGCACCCACGATGATCGCGTTGAAGAGCGTGAACACGTTCTCGCGGACGATGGATGCCACCGACCGCGACGTACGGTCCTTGACGCGGTTCACCGCGCCGCGCGACATGCGCTCGAACACCTCGTCGGTGCTCAGACCGCGCTCGTCCACACTCGCCACCTCAGTTACCATGGGCATCCCCCTCATCCATCGCGCTACGAATCAGCGACGCGACAACAGTGACCGCCAACGTCACGACGATGACGCCCAGCGATACCGATACGGAAATCTCCGGTGCCCACTCCACGCCCGATCCCCCGTTGATAAACGGCAGAGTGTTCGCGTGCAACGCCTCAAGAATCAGCTTGACGCCGATAAAACTCAAAATCACGCCGAGGCCGTAGCCCAGGTACACGAGCTTGCTGAGAAGAGCATCCACTAAGAAGAACAGCTGGCGCAAACCCATCAGCGCAAACACGTTGCACGCAAAGACCAGGAATGCCTGCTGCGTGATACCGAAAATCGCGGGAATCGAGTCAAACGCGAACATCAGGTCCGCCGAGCCGAGGGCCAGGACAACGACGAGCATCGGCGTGATGTAGGTGCGCCCGCCGTGGCGGAAGAGCATGCGGTTGCCAATGAAGCCGTCGGTGATCGGGAGAACACGCCGAACCGCGCGGATAAAACCACTCTCGTGGTATTCCTCGTCTTCGTCGCTCCCCCGCGCTGTCTCATAAACCTGGCTGAACGCGGTCCACAGCAGCCAGAGTCCGAAGATGAAGAATACCCACGAGAAACGCGACACCAGCGCGGCTCCAAGGAGGATGAACACGAGACGCAGGAGCAGGGCGATGATAATGCCGAGGAGCAAGGCCTTCTGCTGATTTTCTCGAGGAACGCGGAACGCCTTGAGAATCAGGATGAACACGAAGAGGTTGTCGACGGACAGGGACCACTCCATGGCCCATCCCGCGTAGAACTCCTGAGCGTAGAGCCACCCGTTTGTCAGCCAGATGCCGACGCCGAAAAGCCCGGCGAGTCCGACGTAGAACAGGGTCCATCGAGCGGCCTCGACCGCTGTGGGCGGGTGCGGGTTGCGCGCATGACCGAGGAAATCGATCACGACCAGGCCGATGGCCACAAGAGCGAGGATTCCCCACGCCCACGGGTGAATAACCATAAATACCCCTTAACTATTTGACCGCGGCATCATAGCGCCCTTACGCCGCGCTATCCTCGCCTCCACGCCGGGAGCGTGACACCGCCAGGGAGGCAGCGACCGTGATGAGAATGGTGACCACGATGAAGCCGAGCGAGAAGGCGATGTTCGGCTCGGGAAGCGCAACAATGGGTTGCCCGCCGTTGATGAAGGGCAGCTCGTTCGTGTGCAGCGCGTGGTTGATCAGCTTGAAGCCGATGAAGCCGAGGATCGCTGCGAGTCCGTAGTGCAAGAAAATGATGCGGTCAAGCAGACCATCGATGAGGAAGTAGAGCTGACGCAAGCCGAGCAAGGAGAACGCGTTGGCGGCAAACACCAGGTATGCCTCGTTGGTGAGCGAGTAGATCGCGGGGATCGAGTCGACGGCGAACATGACGTCGGCTGTGCCCACCGCGATGACGCACAGGAGCATCGGAGTGACGTAGGTGCGGCCGCCGTGGCGGTAGAGCATGCGCGAGCCGACGAAGCCGTCGGTGACGGGCACGATCTTAGACACCCATCGCACGATTGACGGCGGGCGGTATTCGTCTTCCTCCTCGTCCTCGCCCACGCCCTCGCGGACCTGATTGATGGCGGTCCACAGCAGCCAGGCTCCGAAGATGTAGAACACCCACGAGAAGTTTTCAATGAGGGCTGCGCCCGCGAGAATGAAGATGAGGCGCAGGATCAGCGCGATCACGATGCCCGCCAGCAGGACTTCCTGCTGATCCTTGCGGGGCACGCGGAAGCTCGAGAGGATGATGACGAAGACGAACAGGTTGTCGATGCTGAGCGCTTTTTCGGTGATATAGCCGCCCAGGTATTCCTGACCGTACTGCGGTCCCCACACGGCCCAGACGATGCCGCCAAAAAGGAGAGCAATCGCGATGTAGGCGACCGACCACCAGGTGGCTTCCTTGAGGGTGGGTTCGTGAGGTGTGCGAACATGACCGACGATATCAACGGCGATCATGGTCAGGACAATGCCAGCCAGGACGATCCAGGCGAGCGCGTGCACGTGCATACGTGGGGCCTCCGGTACGAGTCGGGTACCGGAGGTCTCCTCCCGCCAGGAATCCCTGGCCGGTGGCGCCGGAGGCCTCGCCGCGTGGGCGGGGCCGTCGTGATGACGACGCCACTGTTTGTGGGAGTACTCCCCTCCGCTAACGCCGTCCAGTTTAGTGGGGCGGCTGCGCGCGCGTCCACGCCCGAGCAGTGGCATCGGTCGCTTAGCGCCGCGATTTCTGAGGAACGAGGCAGTGGCTGCCTCGTTGCTCAGCGCGAAGCAGGTGGTCGGCGGGCGTCAGTGGGCGCGCTTCATGGCGCGCAATTCCTTCTTGAGGTCCTCGATTTCGTCGCGCAGGCGCGCGGCAACCTCGAACTGGAGGTGCTGAGCGGCGGTCATCATCTGGGCAGAGAGTTCTTCGATGAGTTCGGCGAGTTCTGCCTCCGCGCGCTGACCAGGATTCGAGACGGCGGGTGCCTTCGCAGCGGCACTGCGGTCGCGTGCGCTCTTCTCCTTGCGGTACCCGCCCTCGAGCAGGGTCTGAGTGTCGACCTGTTCGCGGGCGAGCATATCGGTGACGTCGGAGATCTTCTTGCGCAGGGGCTGCGGGTCGATGCCGTGTTCCTTGTTGTAGGCGATCTGGATCTCGCGGCGACGCATGGTCTCGGAGATGGCCTCGTTCATCGAGTCCGTCATGTTGTCGGCGTACATGTGGACCTCGCCGGACACGTTTCGGGCGGCGCGGCCAATGGTCTGGATGAGCGAGCGGGTGGAGCGCAGGAAGCCTTCCTTATCTGCGTCGAGGATGGACACGAGGGAGACCTCGGGCAGGTCCAAGCCCTCGCGCAGCAGGTTGATGCCGACGAGCACGTCGAAGGTACCCAGGCGCAGCTCGCGTAGCAGCTCGACGCGGCGCAGTGTGTCGACGTCGGAGTGCAGGTATTCGACTTTGACGCCGCGCTCGGCCAGGTAGGTGGTCAGTTCCTCGGCCATCTTCTTGGTGAGGGTGGTGACGAGGACGCGCTCGTCGCGTTCGACGCGCAGGCGCACCTGTTCGAGGAGGTCGTCGATCTGTCCCTCGGTGGGCTTGACGACGACGAGCGGATCGACGAGACCCGTCGGGCGAATAATCTGCTCGACCACCCCGTCGGAGCGCTCGAGCTCGTAGGGGCCGGGGGTCGCGGAGAGGTACACGGTCTGGCCGATGCGCTGGGTGAACTCGTCCCACTTGAGCGGACGGTTGTCCATCGCGGAGGGCAGGCGGAACCCGTAGTCGACGAGGGTGCGCTTGCGCGACATATCGCCCTCGAACATCGCGCCGATCTGTGGGACGGTCACGTGGGACTCGTCGATGATGAGCAGGAAGTCGTCCGGGAAGTAGTCCAGCAGCGTGTGCGGAGGGGTGCCGGGACCGCGCCCGTCGATGTGACGCGAATAGTTTTCCACGCCCGAGCACGACCCGATTTCCTTGAGCATCTCCAGGTCGAAGGTCGTGCGCATGCGCAGGCGCTGCTCCTCGAGGAGTTTGTTCTGGCTTCGGAACCACGCGAGGCGGTCATCAAGCTCTTCTTCGATGGAGGCGATCGCCTTCTTCATGCGTTCCTCGCCGGCCACGTAGTGCGAGGCAGGGAACAGGTAGGTGTGGTCAACCTGGTCGATCACGTCGCCGGTAAGGGGGTGCAGGACCGCCAGGGAGTCGATCTCGTCGCCGAACATCTCGATGCGGATCGCGAGTTCCTCGTACACGGGGATGATTTCGATTGTGTCGCCACGCACGCGGAAGGTGCCGCGCGTGAAGGCCATGTCGTTGCGCACGTACTGCATGGCGACGAAGCGGCGCAGCAGTGCGTCGCGGTCGATGATCATGCCGCGCTCGAGTTCGATCATGCGCGCCACGTATTCCTCGGGGGTGCCGAGGCCGTAGATGCAGGACACGGAGGAGACGACGACCGTGTCGCGCCGCGTGAGCAGCGAGTTGGTGGCGCTGTGGCGCAGCCGCTCGACCTCATCGTTGATCGAGGAATCCTTCTCGATGAAGGTGTCCGTCTGGGGGACGTAGGCCTCAGGCTGGTAGTAGTCGTAGTAGGAGACAAAGTACTCGACGGCGTTGCCCGGCAGCAGCTCGCGGAACTCGGCCGCCAGCTGCGCGGCGAGCGTCTTGTTGGGTTCTAGGACCAGCGCGGGACGTTGCAGCTCCTCGATGAGCCAGGCGGTGGTCGCGCTCTTGCCCGTACCCGTCGCACCCATGAGGACGACGTCCTGCTCGCCGTCGCGAATGCGCGCTGCCAGCTCACGGATCGCCTTGGGCTGGTCACCCGACGGCGTGTAGGGGGAGATGACCTCGAAAGGCTTGTCTTGGCGGATGACGGGGGTTTCGCTCACTCTCCTACGCTACCGCCCGCGCCCTGGCATCGCGCGGAGGACCCGCCCGGGTGCGCGGCCAGCGAAAGCCCGCCTCGGCCTCGTCGATGGCCCCTAGAGGTCTGAGGTCAGCCAACGCTCCCACACCTGCGTGCACACCTGCGCCAGATCGTCCGCGCTTCCGCAGTTATCGATCCACACGTGCGCGATCGCTCGCCTTTGATCAGACGAGGCCTGGGCGCGGATCCGGGCGCGCGCGTCCTCGGGGGGTACTCCCCTGCCCTCCAGGCGCGCGACACGCTCCTCGACGGGGGCATCGACGATGACGACGGCGTCAAAACGGTCAGCGTAGTCGCCCTCGACGAGGAGCGGAATGTCGTAGACGGCAAGCGATCCTGCGGGGGCAGCGTTCAGAATCTCCCAAGCACGACGCTCGATGGCCGGGTGGGTGATCGCGTTGAGAGCAGCGATGCGCTCGTCGGCACCCTCACCGGCGAAGACACGACGCGCGAGGCCCGCCCGGTCGAGGGTCCCGTCCTCACGGATCAGATCATCTCCGAATCGTGCGGCCACCTGCGCGAGCGCGGGCCGACCGAGTTCGAGAATCTCACGGGCAATGACGTCGGCATCGGCGACCAGTGCACCCAGAGACTTGAAGGAAGCGGTCACTGAGGACTTGCCCGAGCCGATTCCGCCACTCACCGCGACCACGCGTGCGGGTCCCCCACTGCGGTGTTGGTGCAGCGGACGGAGCAGCGTCGCGGAGCATCCTCCACAAGAAAACGAAGCGGTCACATCCTCAGGGTATCGCGGCTGCGGTTGCGTATATGTGCCCTCGTGCAAGAATTGGTGCTGTTAAAGCCCCCACACAACACAGTGAGCAGCAGTGACGCAGACAGTCAACGACGATTCCGGCCAGCGTTCGAGTACCGCGGTCCTCATCGCGACCTCCCTGACTCTTTTCTCCATGTTTTTTGGTGCCGGTAACCTTATTTTCCCGCCGATCATGGGCGCGTCGGCTGGCACCAACTTGACCCCCGCGATGATCGGTTTCCTGATCGGCGGCGTCGCTCTGCCCGTCATCTCGATCATCACGATCGCGCTATCCGGCACCGATATCCGCGATCTTGTCAGCCGCGCCGGAAAGCCCTTCGGGTTCGTTTTCTCGGTCCTGGTCTACCTGTCCATCGGCGCCTTCTACGCCCTCCCGCGAACGGGTGCCGTCTCCTTCTCGACGGCTGTCGCGCCCGTCATCGGCACGAAGTCGGTGCTCGCCTCGGTCATCTTCAACCTGATCTTTTTTGGGATCGCCTTTTACCTGTGTTGGAACCCGACGAACATTATCGACAGCCTCGGGAAGGTCCTGACACCGATCCTCCTTGGCCTGCTCGTTCTGCTTGTATTCCTCTGCCTGGCGTCGCTGCCGGCCTCGCACGACGCGCCCACCGGCGAGTACGTCCACAACCCGCTGGCCGCCGGTCTACTTGAGGGCTACATGACGATGGACTCCATCGCAGCCCTGGCCTTCGGCATCATCGTCGTGACCTCGCTCGGGCATACGGGCGGTGGCATCGGTGCGAAGGTCGTGCATCGGACCTCGATCGCGGCGGTCATTGCGGGTGCGCTCCTGGGCGTCGTCTACGTCGGCCTGGGCCTCATCGGGCATGTCATCCCGAACGCACAGTCTTACACGGATGGTGCCAGCCTCCTGGCCGACGCCGCGCAGTCGACGATGGGGCGTCCGGGGCAGATCGTTTTCGGTCTGATCGTGCTGACCGCATGTATGACAACGGCGGTGGGCCTCATCGCCGCGACCTCGGAGTTCTTTAACCGTCTGCTGCCCGCGATTCCGTACCGCACATGGATAATCCTTTTCACGCTCATCTCCTTCGTGCTGGCCTCCGCGGGACTGTCCTCGGTGCTCACGATCGCGGTACCGATCATCACCTTCCTCTACCCGATCGCTATCACAGTCGTCTTCATTACGATCATGACCCACCCCTTCCGCCTGGCGACCCCCGCGACGTGGACCTTCCGCCTGGGCACCTGGATGGCCGCCGCGTGGTCGGCCGCAACGACGCTCGTGCAGGTGGGCGTCGCCACCGACCAAATCAACTCCGCGCTTACGTGGAGTCCGCTCCAGGCCAACCAGCTTGGTTGGATCCTCCCCACCGTTGTCGCGGCGTTGATCGGCACGTGCGCCGACCTAGTAGCGATGAAACACGCCGCCTCGTGAGTGCCAACAGCAAAGGCCCCGCACGGATTCGTTTCTGTGCGGGGTTCAGTTGTCTTCGCCACTGGGCGCGGCACCACACGAACTGTGTCGGAACCTCTCGTATTCCGCTGTTCGTCGGCTGTGGCGGGGCCGGGCTGTGCTCATCAGACCGCCCGATCGGAGGTCGCTGCGAGGCCTGCGGGACCCGCTGCGATGTCCGTGGGCGGCGGCTGAGTCTAACCGAAACAGGATCAGCGCCGCCTGATCGGAGGCCGCTGCGAGGCCTGCGGGGCCTGGCCGGGCTTCGAGACGACGCGCCGAGCGAAGCTCGCAGCGCGGACGGCGAGCGGGCGGGCCGCCGCCCACGGGCATACCAAGCAGGCCGATACCAACAGGTGCTCCTCGCGGAGGCCGGAGATCTGGCGGCGTCGCAATCAGTCAAAAAGTGGTGGCCCCCAGGAAAACCTGGGGACCACCACTCATGCGTTCACTCGCGTGAACTGACGAGTTGAAGCTCAGTCAGCAAGACTGATTCAGTTGTTCGTCAGCTTCTCACGCAGAGCGGCCAGGGCCTCGTCGGACGCAAGGGTGCCCTCGTTGTCGACCGGGGTCGAGTAGGAGGCCTGCTCCTCGATGGAGGGAGCCGCGTCGGCGTCCTCTTCGAGAGCCTTGCGGACCTGAGCCTTGTGGGCCTCCCAGCGGGCCTGAGCCTCGGCGTACTGGGCTTCCCAAGCCTCGCGCTGAGCGTCGAAGCCTTCCATCCACTCCTGGGTCTCGGGATCGAAGCCCTCGGGGTACTTGTAGTTGCCGTTCTCGTCGTACTCGGCAGCCATGCCGTAGAGCGAAGGATCGAACTCTTCGGAGTTCGGGTCCACGCCCTCGTTGGCCTGCTTGAGGGACAGGGAGATGCGGCGACGCTCGAGGTCGATGTCGATGACCTTGACGAAGACCTCTTCGCCGACCTTGACGACCTGGTCCGGCAGCTCGACGTGACGCTGAGCCAGCTCGGAGATGTGGACGAGGCCCTCGATGCCGTCCTCGACGCGGACGAACGCGCCGAAGGGGACGAGCTTGGTGACCTTGCCGGGCACAACCTGGCCGATGGCGTGGGTGCGGGCGAAGGCCTGCCACGGATCTTCCTGGGTGGCCTTGAGGGACAGGGAGACGCGCTCGCGATCCATGTCGACGTCGAGAACCTCGACGGTGACTTCCTGGCCAACCTCGACGACCTCGGACGGGTGGTCGATGTGCTTCCAGGACAGCTCGGAGACGTGAACCAGGCCGTCGACACCACCGAGATCGACGAACGCGCCGAAGTTGACGATGGAGGAAACGACGCCGGAGCGCACCTGGCCCTTCTGCAGGGTGTGCAGGAAGTTCGTGCGGACCTCGGACTGAGTCTGCTCGAGCCATGCGCGGCGGGACAGGACCACGTTGTTGCGGTTCTTGTCGAGTTCGATGATCTTCGCTTCGATCTCGCGACCGATGTAGGGGGCGAGGTCGCGGACGCGACGCATCTCGACGAGGGAGGCGGGCAGGAAGCCACGCAGGCCGATGTCGAGGATCAGGCCGCCCTTGACGACCTCGATGACGGTACCGGTAACGACGCCGTCCTCTTCCTTGATCTTTTCGATCTTGCCCCACGCACGCTCGTACTGAGCGCGCTTCTTCGACAGGAGGAGACGGCCTTCCTTGTCTTCCTTCTGGAGGACGAGGGCCTCGATCTGGTCGCCCACGGCGACGACGTCGTCGGGGTTGACGTCGTGCTTGATGGACAGCTCACGAGAGAGGATGACACCCTCGGTCTTGTAGCCGATGTCGAGGAGGACCTCGTCGTGGTCGACCTTGACGACAGTGCCCTCGACGATGTCGCCATCGTTGAAGTACTTGATGGTCTCGTCGATGGCTGCGATCAGGTCTGCTTCCGAACCAATGTCGTTGATAGCGACCTGCGGCGTATTCGTGGTCATGTAGTAGTTTCTCCGAAACGGACTGGATAGTAGATGGACAGTTCCAGTGCGGCAGGATGGATGCGGATGCACCTGTCCCTAGGCACCGTGGTCTATTTTAGCAGCCTTTGACGCATAAATGTGACGAATGTAGCGCTCGTTTCCGTGGTATGCGTCGCCCCTCCGGCTCCTAATGTGCTGCCAGCTGCCAAGACGCACCGATTCCAACAGCGACATCCAGGGGCACGGAGAGCATGACAGGCGACGCCATCTTCTCTCGAACGAGGGCCTCGACGGCCGACTCCTCACCGGGGGCGACCTCAAGGAGGAGTTCGTCGTGAATCTGGACGAGGAGGCGCGAGGCCAGGCCGGCCTCGGACAGGGCGTCGGCGACGTTCATCATGGCGATCTTGACGATGTCCGCGGCGCTGCCCTGGATGGGCGCGTTCAGGGCGGCGCGTTCGGCCATCTCCCGGCGCTGGCGGTTCGAGGAGCGCAGGTCGGGCAGGTAGCGGCGACGCCCGAACATGGTCTGCGTGTAGCCGTCGGCACGGGCCTGGGCGACGAGGCCCTCGAGGTAGTCGCGGACCTTCCCGAAGCGCTCGAAGTAGCGGTCGCGCAGGGCGGCAGCCTCGGGCACGGGAATGCCGAGCTGCGCGGCCAGACCGTAGGAGGACAGTCCGTAGGCGAGGCCGTAGGAGGTGGCCTTGATGCGCGAGCGCTCGTCGCTGCTCACCTCGGCGACGGGCGTCCCAAAGACCATCGATGCCATGGTCCGGTGCAGGTCCTCGCCGGAGTTGAAGGCCTCAATGAGTGCCTCGTCGCCGGACAGGTGGGCCATGAGGCGCATTTCGATCTGGGAGTAGTCGGCGCTCATAAGGGATTCGAAGCCTACTCCGGGAACGAAGGCCCCGCGGATCCTCATGCCGTCGGCGCTGCGCGCGGGAATGTTCTGCAGGTTCGGGTCGGAGGACGCCAGGCGCCCGGTGGCCGCGGCGACCTGGGAGAAGGTCGTGTGGATGCGTCCGTCCGTGGCCACGGTTGCGGACAGGGAGTCGACCATCTGCTTGAGCTTATTGCGGTCACGGTGGGTGAGCAGGAAGCCGAGGAAGTCGTGCCCCGCTCCCCCGCTCGCCTCGGTCTTGGCCCACAGGTCAGCCAGCGCATCGGCGTTGGTCGTGTATCCCGTCTTGGTCTTTTTGGTCTTGGGCAGTCCGAAGTGGTCGAAGAGGATTTCTTGGAGCTGCTTGGGGCTGGAGAGGTTCACCTCGCGCCCGGCTGCCGCCCACGCGCCGTCGCGCGCGGCTTCGACGTCGGCGCCCAGTTCGGCGGACAGGTCGTCGAGGACGCGCGTGTCCGCGGCGATGCCGATGGTTTCCATCTGGGCGAGCAGGCGGGCGAGCGGCATTTCCATGTCGGCAAGGAGCGCGGTTTCGCCGCTCTCGTCCAGCGCCCGACGCAGCTTGTCGGTGAGCGGGTGGAGCGCTGCGGCCAGGCGGCCCGCGCGCACCTGGGCGGCGGTGGGCCCCTCGCCGATCTCTCCCAGGTCGAAGAGGGCGTCGGAGTCGCCCGCCTCTTCCTCGATGGTGACGCCGAGCAGGCGCGAGAGCACATCGTCGAGCTTGTGCGAGCGCTGGTCCGGGTGGACCAGGTACGCCGCGAGCATCGTGTCGAAGCAGACCTGACCGAGACTCCAGCCGCGCCCCGCCAGGGCGTGGCTTGTGCCCTTCGCGTCGTGAACGATCAGGGACGAGGCCTGGGCGAGGACCTGGGACAGGGCCTCCTCCTGCGCGGGGCTGAGCTCGGCGGGGTCTACGACCAGGGCGCGAGCGGGCCCGGCGAGCACAAGGCGTGAGACCTCGCCGCGCGTGGGGCGCAGGTCGCCTTCCACGAGCAGGGCGATGGTGTCGTGGGCGCGGGCCCACGCGGCGATGTCGCAGGCTGCATCTGCCAGGCTCACCTCAACCTGCGCCTGCGGGGCGGGAGCCTCCACAGCCTCGTCAATCGGGCTCTCCCCCATGCCGATGCCGGAGACCTCGCGGACCTTGGAGCGCAGTCGGCCGAACTCAAGGGAGTCAAACAGGCGGTCGATGGCCGCCACATCGGTCGGGCGGCGTGCCAGGTCGGCGGGACCGACCTTCAGGTCCATGTCGGTCAGCAGGTGGTTGAGGCGTCGGTTGCGCACGACGTCGTCCATGTGCTCGCGCAGGGCGGCGCCGCGCTTGCCGCCGATCTCCTCGGCGCGGGCCAAGAGGTTATCCAGGCCGTCGAACTTGTTGATCCACTGAGCGGCCGTCTTGGGGCCAACGCCGGGAACGCCCGGCAGGTTGTCGGAGGTCTCGCCCACGATGGCAGCGATCTCCGGGTAGCGGTGCGGAGGCACCCCGTACTTGGCTTCCACGGCCTCGGGCGTCATCCGGCGCAGATCACCGGGGCCGGTGCCCGGGTACAAGACCGTCACGTTGTCCGTCACCGTCTGGAAGGAGTCGCGATCCCCCGACACGACCAACACGGTCGAGCCTTCGTGGCCGGCGCGGTAGGCCAGCGTCGCCAAAATGTCGTCAGCCTCAAAGCCCTCGCGTGACAGGGACACGATGCCCATCGCGTCCAAGACCTCGCGGATCAGCTCGACCTGCCCCTTGAACTCCTCGGGGGTTGCGTCGCGCGTGCCCTTGTACTCGGGATACTCCTCGGTCCTAAACGAGTGCCTCGACACATCGAAGGCGACCGCGATATGCGTCGGGCGCTCCGTCTCCAGCAGTCGCGTCAGCATTGACACGAAGCCGTAAACCGCGTTCGTATGCTGGCCCGTTGCCGTGACGAAGTTGTCCGGGGGAAGCGCATAGAACGCACGAAATGCCATCGAATGGCCGTCAATAATCAGCACAGTGTCACTCACACATGCCACCCTAGATGCCATGACACACGATCACCAGACGAAACACACCCATCCGACCACGCCCGACCCCCTCGCGCGGGGCGGCTGGGTGGGCGCCCACTGGCCCGGCACCCTCATGGAGGCCACCGGCATGGAGGTGCTCGAGCACTCCGCGTCGCGCACCGTCATCTCCATGCCCATCGACGGCAACCGCCAGAGCGCGGGAATCCTCCATGGCGGCGCATCCGCGGCCCTCGCGGAAACCGCCGCCTCGTTCGCCGCCCAGATCCACGCGCGCGAAACCCACCCCGGCAAGCAGGCCTACGCGGTGGGCACCGAGCTCAACGCCTCGCACATCGCGGCGGGACGCGAAGGCACGATTACGGCCACGGCCACGGCCGTACACCTGGGCCGCTCCTCCACCGTGCACACCGTGGAGATCCGGGACGAGGCCGACCGCCTGATCTCAGTCGCGCGCGTGGCCAACCGCATCCTCGTGCGCTCCACGCACGACTGAGCCGGAGACTTTGGGCACGACAAAGGCGGGGAGAGTCACCACGACTCTCCCCGCCTCGTCTCAGCTAGTGATCAGTCATCAACCTGGTTGATGACCGCGTCGGCGACCTCGCGCATGGACAGGCGACGGTCCATGGACGTCTTCTGAATCCAGCGGAAGGCCTCCGGCTCGCTCATGCCCATGTTCTTCATGAGCAGGCCCTTGGCGCGGTCCACGCGCTTGCGGGTCTCGAAGCGATCCGTCAGGTCAGCGATCTGATCCTCCAGCGACTCGATCTCCGCGTGACGCGACAGCGCGATCTCGACGGCAGGGATCAGGTCCGAGGGGCTAAAGGGCTTAACGACGTAGGCCATCGCGCCGGCGTCGCGGGCGCGCTCGACCAGCTCCGTCTGGGAGAACGCCGTCAGCATGACGACCGCGCAGGACAGCTCCTGCAGAATCTTCTCGGCCGCCGTGATGCCGTCCATCTTCGGCATCTTGACGTCCATCACACAAAGGTCGGGCTCAAGCTCCAGTGCCAGCTCGACAGCTTCCTCACCGTCGGCGGCTTCGCCGACGACTTCGAACCCCGCTTGGGTCAGCGTCTCAACGATATCGAGACGGATCAGCCCCTCATCCTCGGCCACGAGGACGCGACGCGGTTCAGCCTGCTCTTCACTCATTGTCATATTCCTCAGTTTGATCGGTGTGCCGAGCTGTTCTATTGTGGACCTCGCACACGCGAAAGCCCCGATAGCCCAACTGGCAGAGGCGGTCGGCTCAAACCCGGCTTGTTGTGGGTTCGAATCCCACTCGGGGTACCGCCATTTGAGTACGCGATCTATCGTACCGGCAAACGGGTACTGGCGCGACGCTGGAACCATTATTGATACGAGTAGTTTTCGCAGGCGAACAGGGGCCGACAAGCAGTGCTTGTCGGCCCCTCGCCGTATCTTTAGGCAACCACGATCAGCTCGAGACCGAGGTACTCGGCTGCCGCTCCCCTGCGGGTCGGCTCGTCGAGATCCGCGATCGCCTGCTTGACCCTCATGTCGTGGAAGTCGGCAAACCACGGCTCAACGGCTCGCGAGAGCTGACCGACCTCCAGGTTGTTGGCCACGCGACCAAACAGAGTGTCATGGACCGACACGGTCCGGATGTTCGTATTCATTTCTTCCTCCATCTTCCATTGTGGGCGCGCGGAAACGTGCTTCATTCGCACGGGCATTCCAACAAACGCACCCGCAGCAATCTGCTGCCTTCCATCCCGTCTTTGGAACGGCATCACACGTCTAAACGTGCATCCGAGTACTTTATTCCACCGTTGTCATTTTGTCCATGCGAACAACATCACATCGCTACAAACAACTGTGGGGTGCCGGCCAGGCCAGCACCCCACAGTCGACGCGTCTAGGAGTTAGCGTGCGCCGCCGATTGCGTAATCGGCTTCGTCACCCACCTCGTGGATACGCAGCATGTTCGAGGAGCCGGGGATGCCCGGGGGCATGCCTGCGACGATGACGAGCTGGTCGCCGATCTCGGCCAGTCGGGAAGACTGGACGACCTGATCGAGCTGCCACACCATGTCATCCGTGTGCCGAACCTCGGGGACGCGGTATGTCTGGATGCCCCACGACAGGGCCAGACGGCGGCGCGTCGACTCGAGCGGCGTGAAGGCCAGCATCGGGATCGGGCGGCGCATGCGCGAGAGCAGGCGGGCCGACGTGCCGGACTGGGTGAAGGTCACCAGGTAGCGGGCGTCCATGTGTTCTGCGATGCGGGCGGCCGCTTCGCAGATGACGCCTGCGCGGTCGGCGAAGAAGCTGGGAATGGACGCGATACGCTCGCCACCGTTCTCTTCGGTGGACTCGATGATCGCTGCCATCGTGCGCACCGTCTCGATGGGGAAGGCACCCACCGAGGTCTCGCCGGAGAGCATGACCGCGTCGGCGCCATCGAGGATGGCGTTCGCACAGTCGGAGGCCTCGGCGCGGGTCGGGCGCGGGTTCTTGATCATGGAGTCCATGACCTGGGTCGCCACGATGACGGGCTTAGCGGCAAGACGAGCCAGCTCGATCGCACGCTTCTGAACAAGCGGCACGGCCTCGAGGGGCATCTCGACGCCGAGGTCGCCGCGGGCAACCATGATGCCGTCAAAGGCCTCGACAATCTCCTCCAGCGCCTCGACGGCCTGGGGCTTCTCGATCTTGGCGATGACGGGGATACGCTTGCCCATCTCGTCCATGATCTCGTGGACATCCTTGATGTCTTTGGCGGAACGCACGAAGGACAGCGCGATGAAGTCGGCGTCCTGCTCGATACCCCAGCGCAGGTCCTCCTTGTCCTTTTCAGACAGGGCGGGCACGGACACGGCGACGCCGGGCAGGTTCAGGCCCTTGTGGTCCGAGACCACGCCGGGAACCTCGACGCGGGTCACGACGTCGGTCTCGGTGACCTCGACGACGCGCACCGCGACGTTACCGTCGTCAATCAGCAGGCGGTCACCGGGAGCGCAGTCACCGGGCAGGCCCTTGAAAGTCGTACCGACGAGTTCCTTGGTGCCGGGAACGTCGCGGGTCGTGATGGTGAAGGTGTCACCGATCTTGAGTTCCTGAGGGCCATCCTGGAACGTCTCCAGGCGGATCTTGGGGCCCTGGAGGTCGACGAGAACCGCGATCGCACGGCCGGACGTCGCAGACGCCTTTCGCACGCGCGCAATGACGGCCTCGTGTTCCTCAGCCTTTCCATGCGACCGGTTGATACGCGCGACATCCATGCCGGCGTCCACCAGCGCCTGGAGCTGCTCAGGGGTTTCAGTGGCAGGTCCAATAGTGCAGACAATCTTAGCTCGACGCATGAACCCAAGTTTACCGCCCAGTCACACGGGAATCACCAAGGAGCTCCGCGCGGCTGACGTGATTATTCCCATGAATAACCGCAGGTTGGGACCTTGGACATAGCTCCTGGCCAGCGGGTGCCGTCAGTGGCGCTCCCCCGCTTCCTCAGACGTTTCCTTGTGGCTCTCGTCTCCGTCGTCTTCCTCGTCGGCTGCGTGAGGGTCGTCCGCCTCGATGTCCGAGGCCGTGGTCGCCTCCTGCGCACCGTCCTCGTCAGGCGCTTCGGCGCCTGCGTCATCTGCCTGTTCGTCGGCAACCGCCACCACCTCGCGCGGACGATCCAGACGTCCGGCAATCAGGTAGACAGCAAGGCCCAGAGCGAAGACGGCCAGGGAGGTCCACACGTTCAGGCGCAGGCCCAACACGGTGTGCGCATCGTCGATGCGCAGCATCTCGATCCAGCTGCGCCCGGCCGTGTAGATCATCAGGTACATGCCGAACAGCTGCCCAGCCGCGAAGCGCCGACGACGGTCGAGTGCCACGATGAGACCGGCGCCGGCCAGGTTCCACAGGCTTTCGTAAAGGAAGGTCGGATGGAAGAGCGTGCCCACGGGGTAGCCCACCGGCAGGTGGTACGCGTCGATCTGGAGGCCCCACGGCAGCGTCGTCGGGCCACCGAACAGCTCCTGGTTAAACCAGTTGCCCCATCGGCCGATCGCCTGGGCGACCAGCAGGGCGGGTGCCAGCGAGTCAGCGATGGGCCCGAGAGTGACGTTGGCTCGTTTGACCGCGATGAACGCGCCGAGCGCGCCCAGGGCGACGCCACCCCAGATGCCGAGGCCGCCGCGCCAGATCTGAAAGGCCAGCATCGGGTCCCCACCGGGGCCGAAGTAGGCCTCGGGCGAGGTCACGACGTGGTAGAGGCGCGCGCCAACGACGCCCAGCGGGATCGCCCACAGGGCCGTGTCGTAGATCGTGTCGGCATCGCCCCCGCGCGCAACGTAGCGACGCGCGGTCCACCACACGCCGACGACCATTCCGATGGCGATGATGATGCCGTACGCGCGCAGCGGCACGGGGCCGAGATACCATACGCCCTCGGAGGGTGAGGGGATTCCAGCAGCAGCGAGGATGGTCACGCGCGAGCTCCGGTCACTCCGGCCTTGAGCTCGCGGGCGAGCTCGCCCAGCGCCTTCAGGCCACGGTCACTGTCTTCCTCGAAGAGGGTCTTGACCAGCGCCGATCCGACGATCACGCCGTCCGCGTAGGCGCCGATCTCGCGGGCCTGAGCACCGGTCGACACGCCGAGGCCGACGCAGACTCGCTGCGCGCCCGCCGCGCGGGTACGCGCAACGACGTCGGCGACGTGCTCGCCGACCGCCGCACGCGCTCCGGTGACGCCCATCGACGAGGCCGCGTACACCCAGCCGCGCGAGTGCTGGGCGATCAGCGTGAGGCGGTGCTCGGGCGAGGAGGGGGCTGTCAGGTAGATGCGCTCCAAGTCGTACTTGTCCGAGGCCGCCTCCCACTGCGCGCCCTCCTCGGGCGGCAGATCGGGAGTGATGAGGCCGGAACCGCCGACGGCTGCGAAGTCCTTGGCGAAGCGTTCAACGCCCCACCATTCGACGGGGTTCCAGTAGGTCATGGAACACGTCGAGACGCCGTAGGAGGTCAGCTCATCCACGGCATGGAACAGGTCCTCCAGGTGCGTGCCACGCTCCAGAGCGGCGACAGTTGCGCGCTGGATCGTGGGGCCGTCCATGCCCGGATCGGAGTAGGGGAAGCCCAGCTCGATGGCGTCAACGCCGACGTCCGCGAGAACCTTACCCGCGCGGATCGAGTCCTCGACCGACGGGAAGCCCACGGGCAGGTAGGCGATCAGCGCGGCGTCGCCGCGCTCCAGGGCGGCGTCGATTGCGACGGCGGAATGGGGGGCTCGCGTCATCTCACTTCTCCTCGGTCTGGTCCAGGACGGCCACGCCGGAAGGCCCGGCGCTGGGGTCGATCACCTGCAGCTTCGCGTGTCCATAGCCGAACCAGCGCGACGCGGTGTCCACGTCCTTGTCGCCGCGTCCCGACACGGTGACGATGACGATGGGCTCCTCGCCCGGCGCGAAGGGGCCTTCGGCCTCGGCCTTTGCTCGGGCCCACGCGCGCACCCCGGCGAGGGCGTGCGAGGACTCGATGGCGGGGATAATGCCCTCCGTGCGCGACAGGTGCAGGAAGGCCTCCATGGCCTCGGCGTCGGAGACGGGGATATACGAGGCCCGCCCCGATCGGGCCAGCCACGCGTGCTCAGGGCCCACACCCGGATAGTCGAGGCCCGCCGAGATCGAGTGCGAGGCCTTCGTCTGGCCATCGCGCTCCTGCAGGACAAACGTGCGCGCGCCGTGGAGCACACCGACCTGGTCGGCCGTGATGGAGGCGGCGTGGCGTCCGGTCTCAAACCCGTCGCCCGCGGCCTCGCAGCCCAGCAGTTCGACGCTCGGGTCATCGATGAAAGCCGTGAAAGAGCCGATCGCGTTGGAACCGCCGCCCACGCAGGCCACGACGACGTCGGGCAGACGCCCCTCGGTGGCCAGCAGCTGGGCGCGCGCCTCGTCGCCGATCACGCGCTGAAGGTCTCGCACGAGCTCCGGGAAGGGGTGCGGGCCAGCGGCCGTTCCGAAGATGTAGTTGGTCGTCTCGACGTTGGTCACCCAGTCGCGGAACGCCTCGTTAATTGCATCCTTAAGGGTTGCGGACCCGGCGGTCACCGCGATGACCTCGGCGCCCAGCATCTGCATGCGAGCCACGTTGAGAGCCTGACGTTCAGTGTCCTCGCGGCCCATGTAGATCGTGCACTCGAGGCCCAGCAGCGCGGCCGCCGTCGCGGTGGCCACGCCGTGCTGCCCAGCGCCAGTCTCGGCGATGACGCGCGTCTTGCCGAGCTCCTTGGTCAGTAGCGCCTGTCCCAGCACGTTGTTGATCTTGTGCGAGCCCGTGTGGTTGAGGTCCTCGCGCTTGAGGAACACGCGCACGCCGCCCAGGTCGGCCGCGAAACGCGGGGCCTCGGTCAGCAGGGACGGACGGCCCGCGTAGTTGACAAACAGGTCGCGCAGACGAGCCTGGAAGGACTTGTCCCGCCACAGGCGCTTCCACGCCGCGTCGACCTCTTCGAGAGGACCCATCAGGGATTCGGCGACGAAACGACCGCCGAAATCACCGAAATAGGGGCCGGACACAAAGTTGTGCGCGCTCATCACTTTCCTTCTTTCAGAGCAGCGGCCACGCGGGCCTTGCGATCCGTGCGTAGCGCGGGGTGCTGCCCGGCGCTCACCATGTCCTGGATGGAGGCGCGCGGGTCGCCCGAGGTCACGAGCGCCTCGCCCACCAGGACGGCGTCGGCACCCCACTTGGCGTACTCGAACACGTCGTGGGCCTTGGCCACGCCCGACTCGGCGACGGCGACGACGTCCTGCGGGATGACGTCGATGACCTGCTCGACGGTCGAGCGGTCGACCTCCAGAGTCTTCAGGTTGCGAGCGTTGACACCGATGATCGAGGCACCCGCCTCAAGCGCGCGCAGTGCCTCCAGGCGCGAATGGGTCTCGACCAGCGCCTCCATGCCCAGCGAACGCGTGCGCTCCAGCAGCGACACGAGCGCATTTTGCTCCAGGGCCGCCACAATCAGCAGCACGAGATCCGCGCCGTGAGCACGCGCCTCGTGGATCTGATAGGGCGTCACGATGAAATCCTTGCGAAGGATCGGGATATCGACCGCGGCGCGCACCGCGTCCAGATCGGCAAGCGAGCCGTGGAAGCGCCGCTCCTCGGTCAGCACGGAGACCACGGAGGCTCCCCCGGCCTCGTACATCGAGGCGAGAGCCGCAGGATCGGGGATCTGCGCGAGCGCACCCTTGGACGGGGACGAGCGCTTGACCTCCGAGATGATCTTGACGGCGCCGTCGCGGCCCCGCAGCGCGCCCAGGGCGTCCTTCGCCTCGGGGACGGCCTGCTCCATTTGCTTGACACGGCTCAGAGGCACGCGGTCCTCGCGCTCTTTCAGGTCCTCGAGGACCCCCGCAATAATGTCATCAAGAACGCTCACGACGCTCGCCTTTCACCGAAAAACAATTGGACATCATCAAGGCTAGCGAATAAAGCGCAGCCCCGTGACCAGCGTCCGGCCGCGCGTGTCACGACAGCGCGGTCAACGTCGAGGCTCGAACGACGGACTCGACGGCGGCCGCCGCCTTGTTGCGCGACTCCTCGTACTCGAGGGCGGGCACCGAGTCCGCGACCACGCCGGCGCCGGCCTGCACCGAGGCCACCCCATCCTTAAGCGCGGCCGTGCGGATCGCGATCGCCAGGTCCGCATCCCCCGACAGGTCGAAGTAGCCGACGACGCCGCCGTACACGCCGCGCGCCGCAGGCTCGAAATCGTCGATCAGCTGGATCGCACGAGGCTTGGGCGCGCCCGAGAGGGTACCCGCCGGAAAGGTCGCGACCAATGCATCGAGGGCGTCCGCGTCGGGGCGCAGCAGGCCCGTGACCGTCGAGGAAATGTGCTGGATATGCGAGTAGCGCTTGAGCTCCATGAGCGTGGCGACCTCCACCGAGGCGGGATCACAGACCTTCGACAGGTCGTTGCGCGCCAGGTCGACGAGCATGACGTGCTCGGAGAGTTCCTTCGGATCCTCCAAAAGCTCGGCGGCGAGACGATGATCCTGCGCCGAATCCGCGCCGCGCGGGCGCGAGCCGGCAATCGGGTAGGTCCACACGCGCCGACCCTGCGCCTTGACCAGCGTCTCCGGGGAAGAACCGACGACCTCGTAGTGCCCGCCGCGTTCGTCGGGCAAATCCAGGTAGTACATGTACGGCGAGGGGTTGACCGTGCGCAGGACGCGATACACGTCGACTCCGCTGGCGTCGGTGGCCACGTCCAGGCGCTGCGACAGCACTATCTGGAAGGCGTCGCCGTCGGTAATCGCGCGCTTGGCCGCGTTGACCGAAGACTCGAAGTCCGCGCGCTGCGTACGTTCACGCACCGCGGGGGGCTCCTGACCGCTCACGCCCAGGACGGCGGGAGCGATGGGCGAGGCCAGCTGAGTCGTCATAGCGTCAAGACGCTCGATCGCACGGTCGTAGGCGCCGTCGACGCCTTCGTCGGAGCCGTTGAGGTTCCAGGCGATCGCCATCAAGTACACGGAGCCGGTCGAGTGGTCGATGGCCGCGACCTCCGTGGCCAGCACGAGCGTCGCGTCGGGAACGTCCGCTTCCTTGGGCGCGGTGGCCGCCAGGGTCGGCTCCCACTCGGGAATAATGCCCCAGCCCAGCGAGCCGACGAGTGCGCCGGTCAGCGGAGGCAGGCCCTCAATCGGCGAGGCGGCGAGCTGCTCCAGGGCAGAGTGCACGACCTCCAGGAACGTGCCCTCCTCACGAGCACCTTCCGGGTGGGATCCCACCCAGCGGGCGCGACCATCGCGTGCAACGATCGCACCGGCGCTCGAGGCGCCAACGAAAGACCAACGCCCCCAGGAGCCTCCGTGCTCCGCGGACTCGAGGATGAAGCTGCCGTAGTTGCCGTGAGCGAGCTGACGATAGACGCCGACCGCGCTCAGCTCATCAGCGAGAACTCGCCGAACAACAGGGATCACGCGCCTCGACGCGGCAAGCGAGACGAACACGTCACGAGGTGGCCACGTCTGACCCCATTCGAGGCTGACAGGCTCGGACTGATGCGAAGGCGTCGAAATACTCACCGTGTCATTGTCCCATCCCGGACTCTCTGAGGCCCGACGGGTCCACGATGAGGCCAGTGATACTGGCCTACAGCCAGTCGGGAACGACACCCCAGGCGATCGTGCCGACCAGCGCGGAAGCGATCATCCACGGGCCCATCGGCACCCGAGACTGCGTGCCGGCCCAGCCGACGACGATCTTCCACAGGGCCGCGACTCCCGCGGATACGAAGGACAACGCCAGGGCAAAGACGGCTGCGTTCAGTCCGACAGAACCAACCATGGCGCCCAGAACGGGCGCAAGCTTGACGTCGCCGCCGCCCATTCCCCCGGGCAGTCGATTCAGGAGCGCGATGGGAATGGTCCAAATCAGCGCGCCGAGGACGAAGCCGATGAGGCGTTGCTCCCACATCGGCGAGATGAGACTTCCGATGAGGGCACCGGCCACGACGCCGATGCCCATCACCGCCGTGTACTTATTCGGCAGGCGATGCGTGCGGGCGTCGACGTAGGCGCTCAGCGCGCCGATCATCGCGACCGTCATGACGGCCGGTATGCCCGGGCGCATCTGGGCGCCCACGAAAAAGAGCGCACCGAAGATGCCCGCGCACCACACGATGGCGTTGCGCGTCAACGGCGTCTGGGTAGCCTCTACGAGATAGCGCCGCTGTACCTTCCAGCCAGAGCGCCACAACCACGCCAGGATGATGATCCACGTCAGAAAGCCGGACACCAACGACAGATCGGCGCTGATGCGGGGAGGGAGCCAGTCGACGATCACGGACGCCGCCCTCCGGGGCCCTGGCGCGCACGACGCTCCAGTTCTTCTTCGAGAGCGTGGCGCATGACGGACGGATCGGGGCTGTGCCCGGTCATCAGCTGAACCTGCGCGGCCCCCTGGTACACGAGCATGTCGGTGCCCTCTGCGATCACTCCCCCGGCGCGCTCGAAGGCACTGCGCAAAGCGGTTCGCCGCGGTGAGTAGACGACGTCAAGGAGGACCTGTCCCTCCCGGGGCGCCACAGCCTGCGCGAACGGGTCAGCCACGCCCGCGGGAAGCGTCGAGATGATCACGTCGGCCGCGCGCGCAGCACGTTGAACCGACGCTGTGTCCGCCCACATAACCTGCTCGACGTTCACGCCGAGGCGAGAAGCCGCCGCGATAACGGATCCCGGTCCACCGAAGCGGCGCGCCGCCACGCAGCTCGTCGTGATGCCGAGTTCGCCGAGCGCCGCCAGCGCCGACGAGGCCGTGGCACGCGCGCCAAGCACCAGAGCGCTCGACGGCATCGGGACGCCGCCCTCGGTGCAGGCACGCCGGATCGACGACGCGATGCCGGTGACGTCCGTATTGAACCCGGCGAGCATTCCCGCCGAGGGCACGACCGTGTTGACGGCTCCCACTGCGCTCGCAAGGGGATCAATCGCATCGAGGAGCGGCATGATCGCCTGCTTGCAGGGCATCGTGACGGACAGTCCCCGGAAGGAGTCGTCAAGGCCGGCGACGAAGGAGGGTAACGATTCCTCCCCCACCTCGACGCGGCGGTAGTCCCATCCGTCGATCCCGAGTTGCCCCCACGCCGCCCGGTGGATGACCGGGGACAGCGAGTGAGCAATCGGGGATCCGATGACTGCGGCCCACGCGCTCACCGTTACTGCCCGCACTGTACTTTGTGCCGGGCGCAGTACGCGTCCAGTTTGGCCTTATTCGCCTCGTGCTCGGCGGCAGTGGCTGCAAAGACCGTCTCACCCGTGTTCAAGTCGATGGTCACGAAGTACAACCAGTTACCCTCGGCCGGATTGAGCACGGCCTTGATGGCGTCCACGCTCGGCTGATTGATGGGCGTGGGCGGCAGGCCCTGGTTCAGGCGCGTGTTGTAGGGGTTGTCGTTGTCGAGGTCCTCCTGGCTGGGCAGGCCGGACTCCTTGCCCACACCGTAGAGCGTGGTCGAGTCCATGCCGAGAACGCCCTTGGTTTCACCGTCGGTGTCGACGAGGCGATTTTCGATAACGCGTGCAACCTGGGGCATGTACTTCTTGTTGCTGCCCATCTCGCCTTCGACGATCGAGGCCTTGATGAGGACCTCCTCGCGATCGGCGGGGGCCACCCCAAGTCCGTCGAGTTCGTCGATTGTCGCCTTGACCATACGGGCGAGCACCGTGGTCGGCGTGTCGTCCTCGCCCACCTCGTAGCTACCGGGCGCCAGCCATCCCTCAGCGCTGCCCTTGGCCTCTGCGGGCAAGCCGATGCCCTCGGTGTCCGCGAGCGCCTTATCAACCTCTTCGCTGCTGACGTCCATCACCTCGACGATGCGCTTCTTGACCACCGAGAGTCGCTCCTTGGACAGGACGGTCACGTTGGAGGCGACCCGGTTCATCGGGTCAAGGAGTACGGCAAGGGCGTCCGCGGCGCTCATTTCAAGCTTGAAGCGGTAGGTGCCCGGGTTGATGGCGCGGGCAGCGGGGTTCTTCTCGTATTGACGCACGAAGGCACCGACGGATTTGACGACGCCAGCGTCGTAGAGGGCACTGCCGATGTCGCGTCCCGTCGACTGGTCCGCGATGGTAACGAGGACTTCAGTGGTACCCGGACCCGGGTAGTCATCGGATGCCGTGGTCGACCCATTGACCAGCTGCGAGTACGCGACGTAGCCGGCACCGCCGACGAGACCGATGACGAGGAGCAGAACAAAGAAGGAGCGGATGGCACGGCGGCGCTTGCGGCGCCGTGCAGCTCGCCGTTCGCTGGCGATCCTGCGCGAGCGCATGCCGGTAGTCTCCGACGGCACCTCGGTGCGCCTGCGATGAGAACGGTCGCCAGCCCCGCCGTTGATGAGGTCATCGAAGCTGTAGTCTGCGGCACCGTCATGCTCAGGCTCGGTGGCCTCCTCGGCGACCGCGGCGCTGGGCGTCGGGGTCCCGGCCAGCGGGGTCGGGGTCGGATCGGACGAGGTTGGGGTGGCCGTGCGGATCCCGCGCTCCGGGGTGGACGTCGACTCGGCAGCGTCAGCCTGCTCCCACGCGCGCGCCAGGGAGTGCGCATGGTCGCCCGAACGAGAGCGGAACCTGGATGCACCGCGCACCGGAGTGGGCGTGGGGTCAGAAACTGGCGCCCGGTCGGACGTTGGCACTGCGTTCCCGCGCACCGGAGTGGGCGTGGGATCGGATGGCGTCGAAAGCGATTCCTCGTTGGGAGCGTCGGAGTAAACCTTGGGCTGTCCGGAGTGAATCTCGCGGCGTGAGCGGAAGGGATACTTGGGGGGCGTACTCATTCGTTCGCTCCTTCACTGGTGTCGAGGATGATCTCCTCCCCCGGCGCCCGTCCGCTCATGCGTTCGAGTTCCAGGGCCTGTTCAAGGATGATCTGCGCCGCAACCTGATCGATGACGCTGCGGTGTTCATGTTCCGGGATGCCAGAGGCACGTAGGCGCGCATGCGCCTGGTTAGATGTCAGACGCTCGTCGACCATCGCGATGCGAACCTCGGGCACGAGCTTTTTGAGGCGGCGCGCGTACTTGCGCGCTCCCTTGGCGGAGATTCCCTCCCCACCGCGCAGGTGCCGAGGCAGACCCACGATGACCTCGATGGCCTCGTGGCTCCCAACGATGTCGGCGAGCTCGGTGAGGTCCGACAGGTCGGGAGCGCGGGTCAGCGTCACGACCGGCATCGTGAGGATGCCGTCAGGGTCGCACCGGCTGACGCCGACACGCACGGTGCCGACGTCCACGCCGATACGGATTCCCCTGCGAATGCTCACAGAGCCTCAATCTCCGAACGGATCGCGTCAAGCGCGGCCGGGATGCCCTCGGGCTTCGTGCCGCCACCCTGAGCGATATCGTCGCGGCCACCGCCGCCACCGCCCATGTGCTTGCCGACGGCGCGCACGAGCGCGCCCGCCTTGACGGCGGCCTCGCGGGCGGCCTGGTTCGTCGCGATCACCAGGGATGGCTTGCCACCGACAACACCCGCCAGCGCCACGACGGCGCCACGATCGTTGCCCATGCGGTCGCGCACGTCCAGGGCCAGGGTGCGCAGCGCATCGGCCGAGGGCATCTCGCCCACCGCGCTGGCAACGAGGCTGATCGCTCCGACGCGCTGAGCGGATTCCGCAAGCTCGGCACCGCGGTGCAGCGCCTGCTCGGTACGGATCTTATCCAGCTCCTTCTCGGACTCGCGCAGCTTGGCCAGCAGGGATTCAATGCGCTCGGGCAGCTCGTCGGCGCGGCCACCCACCAGCTGCGAGAGCTGGGAGACGAGCGCGTGTTCCTTCGCCTGGAACTCGTACGCGCCGGTGCCGACAAGAGCCTCGATACGGCGAACGCCGGAGGCCACCGAACCCTCGCCAAGGAGGGTCACGCGGCCGATGTGGCCGGTCGTGGGTACGTGTGTACCACCGCACAGCTCACGGTCGAAGCCATCGCCGATTGTCACAACGCGAACCTCGGAACCGTACTTTTCGCCGAAGAGAGCGATTGCGCCCATCTCCTTGGCCTTCTCGATGCTCATGACCTCCGTTGTGACGGGGAGATCCTCAGCGAGCTTCTCGTTAACAAGAGCCTCAATGTCGTTCAGCTGGGATCCGGCAAGCGCGCTCGAGTGACGGAAGTCGAAGCGCAGGCGCGACGGCGAGTTCTCCGAACCCGCCTGATCCGCATGCTCGGACACGACATTACGCAGGCCTGCGTACACCATGTGCGTCGCGGTGTGCGCACGCGCAATCGCGAGGCGGCGCTCACCGTCGATCTCGGCGTAGGCCTTCTCGCCCACCGTCATGCCGCCCTCGGTCAGGGTGCCGCGGTGCACGCTCAGGCCTCGGATCGGTGCCTGCACGTCGTGAACCTCGACGACACCGCCGCCGGCGAGACGAATCGTGCCGTGGTCGGCCAGCTGGCCACCCATCTCGGCGTAGAAGGGGGTGCGATCGAGGATGACCTCAACCTCGGCGGGGGCGCTGGCCGCAGGGGCCTCAACGCCGTCGACGAGGAGGGCCTGGACCGTGGCCTCACTGGCCTGCTCCGTGTATCCCAGGAACGTCGAGCCGCCGCCCATCGCCTTTTCGATGTCGTGGAAGATACGCACGTCCGTGTGGCCGGTCTTCTTCGAGCGCGCGTCGGCGCGAGCACGCTCCTTCTGCTCGGCCATAAGTGTGCGGAAGCCCTCCTCGTCGACGGACACGCCCTGCTCGGCGGCCATCTCGAGGGTCAGGTCGATCGGGAAGCCGTAGGTGTCGTGCAGCGAGAAGGCCGACTCACCCGAAATCATGGGCGCGCCCTTCGACTCCTTCGCGGTGGCCACGGCGGCGTCCAGGATCGTGGTGCCGGTGCTCAGAGTGCGACGGAAGGCCTCTTCCTCCGCGTAGGCGACCTCAGAGATCGTCTTCCAGTTGGTCTCCAGCTCCGGGTACGAGGCCTTCATGGCGTCCTTGGACGCGGTCAGCAGCGTCGGCATGGTCGCCTCATCAACACCGAGCAGGCGCATGGAGCGGACCGCGCGACGGATCAGGCGGCGCAGCACGTAGCCGCGGCCGTCGTTGCCCGGGCGCACGCCGTCGCCGATAAGCATGAGGGAGGAACGCACGTGGTCGGCCACGACGCGCATGCGCACGTCGTCGTCGTAGGCGGCCCCGGCCTCAGGACCGGCGGCGCCCAGGCCGTAGCGCTTGCCGCTCATCTGCATCGCGGCGTCGATGACGGGGAAGACCTCGTCGATCTCGTACATGTTGGGCTTGTCCTGCATGACGAACGCCAGGCGCTCCAGGCCCGCGCCCGTATCAATGGCCTTCTTGTCCAGTTCGCCCAGCAGCGGATAGTCCTTGCCGACGCCCTCGCCGCGCATGTACTGGTCGAACACGAGGTTCCAGACCTCGAGGTATCGGTCGCCGCCCGGGTCCACCGCGCCACCCACGGCCTCGGGGCCGTAGGCGGGGCCACGGTCGTAGTGCCACTCCGCGCAGGGGCCGGCGGGGCCGGGCTGGCCGGTGTCCCAGAAGTTCTCCACGCGCGGCAGGCGCACGATGTGCTTGGGGTCCATGCCGACCTGCTTGGTCAGCACGTTGAAGGCTTCCTCGTCCTGATCCCAGATCGTCACCCAGAAACGATCACCGTCGAGGCCGTACTTGCCCTCGTCGCGCGAACCCGTCAGCAGGTCCCACGCGAAGTTGATGGCACCTTCCTTGAAATAATCGCCGAACGAGAAGTTACCGTTCATCTGAAAGAACGTGCCGTGGCGTGTGGTCTTGCCAACGTTGTCAATGTCGTTCGTACGAATGCACTTCTGCACCGAAGCGGCCCGAGGCCACGGGGCAGGTTCAACGCCCATGATGTAGGGAATGAACGGAACCATGCCCGCGATCGTGAAAAGGATCGAGGGCTCAGGGGAGACCAGAGAAACGGAAGGACAGATCTCATGACCCTGCTTCTCGAAGTAATCGAGCCAACGGGTGCGGATTTCAGACGTACGCATAGTGCCCCATGTTAGTCGGTACCCACCCGTTGAGGCACATCGGCACGCATATGCGAACTGTGGGATAAAGAAAACCGTGCCCCCGAGCAAGGAGCTCGGGGGCACGGAATTGACAAACGTCAGCGCGAGTAGTGCTCGACGACCATCTGCACGTCGACGGTCACGGGGACCTCGGCGCGCTTGGGGCGACGAACCAGGGTCGCCTTGAGGCGGGACAGCTCGACGTCCAGGTACTCGGGGACGGCGGGCAGCACGTCGCGGTGAATACCCTCAGCGGCGATCTCAAAGGGAACCGTGGTCTGCGACTTGGGCTTGACCTGGATGGTCTGGCCGGGCTTGACGCGGAAGGAGGGACGGTCGACGATCTTGCCGTCGACGAGGATGTGACGGTGGACGACCACCTGGCGGGCCTGCTGGATCGTGCGTGCGAAGCCGGCGCGCAGGACCAGGGCGTCCAGACGCATCTCGAGCAGCTCGACCAGGTTCTCACCGGTCAGGCCGGCGGTGCGGCGGGCCTCTTCGAAGGCGCGGCGCAGCTGCGACTCACGGATACCGTACTGAGCGCGCAGACGCTGCTTTTCCTTCAGGCGGACGGCGTAGTCGGAGTCCTGGCGGCGGCGGGTGCGGCCGTGCTCACCGGGGCCGTAGGGGCGCTTCTCGAAGTAGCGGACGGCCTTGGGGGTCAGGGCCAGGCCCAGGGCGCGGGACTCGCGCACCTGCTTACGGGAACGATTCGTTGCCATGAAATCTTCTTCCTGTTTCTCATGTCATGTCGGGGCGGATCCCCGACATGGGGCCAACTCCAGTACCCGAGTGGGTTCATCGGCTAAGGCCCCAGGTGCCCGCGTGAGCGGACAACTGTTCCATCCTAGCGTCTTTTCAGCAGATTGCGAATGGCACCGAGTCGCTTCGTGAGCATCGCCTCATGCCCGTTCTCGGTCGGTTCGTAGTAGTGCGTCCCCTCCAGGTCGTCGGGAAGGTACTGCTGGGGGGCCACGTGATGGGGATAATCGTGGGCGTACAGGTAGCCCTCCCCGTGCCCCAGCGCCTGCGCTCCGGCATAGTGAGCGTCACGCAGGTGCTCGGGCACCGCTCCCCCACGCCCCTTTCGAACGTCCGCGAGGGCGCGATCGACCGCCAGGTACGTCGCGTTGGACTTGGGCGCAGTCGCCACAGCCACGACCGCCTGGGCGAGGAGCAGGCGCGCCTCGGGCATGCCGATGAGAGCCACACCCTGCGCGACCGCAACGCACGTCGACAGCACCTCCGGCGCCGCCATGCCGATCTCCTCAGAGGCCGCGATCATGATGCGCCGCGCAATGAAGCGGGGGTCTTCCCCCGCCTCAATCATCCGCGCGAGGTAATGGAGGGACGCGTCCACGTCAGAGCCGCGCATCGATTTGATGAAGGCACTGGTCACGTCGTAGTGCTGATCGCGTCCCCACCGCACGAGCGCCTGGTTCGCGGCGGCCTCAACACTGGCCACCGTGATCTCGCCGGAACCATCATCACTGGCCGCCCCGGCAGCCGCCTCGAGAAGCGTCAGGGACTTACGCGCGTCCGACCCAGCCAGCCGCACGAGGCCAGCCACGGCCTCGTCGGTGATCGAAAGCCGACCGGCCAGGCCACGCTCATCGCTCAGCGCTCGCCGGATAAGACCCTCAAGATCCTCGGGCCCCAGAGGATGCAGCGTCAACAGCAGCGATCGTGACAACAGGGGCGCGATGACCGAAAACGATGGGTTCTCCGTCGTCGCGGCCACCAGAACCACCCAGCGATTTTCGACCGCGGGCAGAAGAGAATCCTGCTGCGACTTCGAGAAGCGATGCACCTCATCAACAAAGAGGATGGTTTCCTCGCCTCCGTTTGCGAGCGTTCGACGGGCCGCATCGACCACACGGCGAACGTCGCTCACGCCCGAGGACACCGCCGACAGCTCGACAAAGCGGCGGCCCGACGCGCGCGCGATCAGGTAGGCGAGAGTCGTCTTGCCAGTCCCGGGTGGCCCCCACAAGACCACCGAGGACACGGCGACCCCGTCGCGTGACTCGGGAGACAGGAGCCGACGCAGCGGCGCTCCCTCACCCAGGAGGTGCGCCTGACCAACGACCTCCTCCAAGCGCGAAGGCCTCATACGAACGGCGAGGGGCGCACCCGCGGAAAACGCGGGCACGCCCAACTCGTCGAAAGATTCAGAATCGAACAGATCCATGAAACCTAGCTTACGTCAGGGTGACTCCATCCGAGGTAGACCCAATCTTCGGTCCGGACAGAACCTGCAGGACGACGAGGCCACCGAGAATCAGCATGCACGCGCCGGCGCCCAGCAGATACCCGTTGAGCCCTTCAGACTCATCAACGCCGTTCGAGGCCGACAGAACCTCCGCGTGGAGCTTGAACGAACCGGAGGCATCCACCGGCGCACCCGCGCCAGCTGCCGCGACAGTCGACGCGACCTTGAACTCGGCCCAGCCGACGAGCTGGTGCGAGCGGTTCGCGACGACGACCTTGTAGTCGCCCATCGGCAAGCCCGTCACATCCATCGTCACCTGGTTGCCGTTTTCAACCTGGAGCCAGCGAGCCTCACCCGTCTGCATGATGTTGGCGCTCACCCACTCACCGGCAACCGCCTTGTCTGCGGGGACGTTGATCGTCAGCTGGCCGCCCGTGAAGGCGGCGCTCACGCCACCCTTGTTGGCATCGGTGAGCTGAGACTCGTCCGAGATCGGAGACACGGGGGTGTCCGAGGGCTGGGTCGCGTTGGCCGAAGCGGAGGGGGTCGGCGAAGGAGTCGCCGACGCCGACGGCGAGGGCTGAACGGGCGGGAGCTGCGGGTCGTCAGGCTGCGGAGCGGGAACGGGGATCACGCTCGGGGCAGGCTGGGGATCCGCGGTGGGCACAGGCTGCGGCTCGGGCGCCGGATCAACGGTCGGCTCAGGCTGCGGCTCAGGCGCCGGATCAACGGTGGGCACAGGCTGCGGCTCGGGCGCCGGATCAACGGTGGGCACAGGCTGCGGCTCAGGCGTCGGATCAACGGTGGGCACAGGCTGCGGCTCGGGCGCCGGATCAACGGTCGGCTCAGGCTGCGGCTCAGGCGCCGGATCAACGGTCGGCACAGGCTGCGGCTCAGGCGCCGGATCAACGGTCGGCTCAGGCTGCGGCTCGGGCGCCGGGTCAACGGTCGGCTCAGGCGCCGGATCAACGGTTGGGTCGGGAGTCGGCTCCGGGGTGTACGGCTTGTACACCGTGACGGAGTAGCTCACGTTCTCAGCAAGGGTCTCGTCGTCCTTATAGGTGACGATCGTGATGCGGTGATTCGTGCCGGGTTCCCAGGTGACGCCCTCGATATTGTTGGTGCCGTTGGGCACGGGAACAATCATCGTGTAGCTATTGAGGGGAACCGCCTTCCACAGGTCGTTCGCGGTCGGGGTCACGATCTCGCCGTGACGTTCAAACGACGGCGGATCGTTCGGTGTCACGCGGCCGTTGTCCAGGATGACTCCCCAGTACCCGGTCTTGCCGTACTTCGCTTCGAAGTCGAAGGCATCCTCGAGAGTGACGAGGAACGTAGTGTTCGGGATGACGTAGATACTGTCATCTGCGTGTGCACGCGCGGTGAAACCGGGAATGGCAAACGCGACCGCGCCGAAGAGGCACAGGGCCATGAGCACGCTCATTACCCGGCTGCGGCCGATAAACCCTCGTGCGGCGAGGGCGGATGTGGGCCGTCCGTGCTGCATAACGGTTCTCCTTAGGAACTTAATACTCAGAAGATATTGTCTGATAACCAGAGTAACAGGTGTGATGCCTGTATGGGAAGCGCGAACACGCACCATGCGGTTAATCGTGACCGCATTGGCATGACAGGAAGATGGGCCAGTCTACTGGAGGCCGCCGTGCGGCTTGCGCACAATACTGACCGTGACGATGGCCCCGAGCAGAGCAAGCAGGCCCCCACCTGCGAGAATCCACCCGCTCAGACGCCCCTCCTCTTCGCGGGCGGCCTGCTGGGTGGCCTGCTGATCCTGATGAGCCTTCGGTCGAATCTCGGAGGCGGACACGACCTGCGGAGAGGTAGAGGTGGACGCCTCGGGGGTGGGATCGTCGGAACTATTGGAGCCGAAGCCACTGCCCGAGGATCCCGCGCGGCGCGACGGGGCGGCGGATGACGAAGGGGAGGGCGCGGCGCCGGGCGCAGAGGACGAGGCCGGGGCATTGCTCGCCGAATCGGCCGCGGGCTGAGCGGGCACGGAAGGACCATCCTGCTGTGTTGACGCATTAACCTCCTCGGGGGCAGGAGCAACGGGGGCGTTCGGAAACGCCGGTTCGCCCGGGACGTCGGGAGCCGGTTCGGCCGGAGCAACCGGATCGGCCGGATCGGGCTCATTGACCGACAGCGAGCACGCCTGTACACCCGCGGCGGCGTCGACGACGCTGACCTGGACGCTGACATAGGTTCCGCTCACACCATCGCCGATGGCGACCTGATGGCTCTCGCCCACGGCCCAGGCAGAGGGGACGGGGATATCACCGGAGAAGGCGCCCTCTGAGTTGACCTCGAGAACGGCCCACGCACTCCTGTTGCGCGCCACGCCGGTCGGGACCCATTCGGGCAGCTCCATGTCAGCACCGCGCTCGACCGCGCCATCATCGAGCGTGACGACGACGAACCCGCGCGATTGGTCCGTCCCCGCGGTCCATCCGCGACCTTCTAGGTACAGGGACTCACCCGCATGCACAACCGAGGAAACGAAGACGCTGGCCTCACCCTCCGATTCAACCAGGCACGAAGCGGCGGGAACCTCTGGAGTGTCATCACTGTAAGCCGGTACCGCGGTCGCGAACATGCCGACGACGATCGACGCTGATGCGGTCAGCGCAAGCAGGGACATATGCAGTCCCCTGTTGCGCGAATGCGACCGTGTCGTCATGCGTGTTGCTTCCTTCTCTTGTGGATAATTTTAGCAAATCTGCCCAATTGGGAACAGATCCTTTATGTCAGTGTTCGGGTAACTAACGACTGTACGCACAATAGTATTACCTCGCGTCCGCAACGCAATTGCGAGCAACAAGCAAATTCATGGACCACTGCATTAAAAGGCCATTTTACCGGGAAAAGCAAGCCCTTTCACCTAAAATTGTGAGGTATATTATCGGACAACTGTTGTCGGACATAACCTCTTGGTCAGCATTTGAGACTATGAAAGACATTCCCCACCCCGCTAACGACGGGGCACCACCAGAGGCGCACCTGTCTCAGGATCAGGGATGACGACGCAGGGCACGTCGAACACACTCTCGATGAGCTCAGGAGTCACAACCGTGCCCGGCGCCCCCTGGGCGATAATTCTGCCTTGCCTCATACACACCAGGTGCGTGGCGTAGCGGAACGCAAGGTTCAAGTCGTGCAACACCGCGACGATCGTTCGCCCCTGGCGTTGCAGCCGTTGCGCAAGGCGCAGCACCTCCAGCTGGTGATTGAGGTCCAAGTAGGTCGTCGGCTCGTCCAGCAGCAAAATATCCGTCGACTGCGCCAGAGCCATCGCAATCCATACGCGCTGGCGCTGCCCACCGGAAAGCTCCCCGACCCTTCGCCCCGCCAACGCACTCACCCCGGCGTCGCGCATCGCCCCAGCCACGGCCTCGTCGTCGACCGCGCTCCACTGGCGCACGAGGCCATGGTGAGGGTAGCGGCCACGCGCCACCAGGTCCTCCACGAGCATGTCGCCAGGAGCGACCGACGACTGAGCAAGGAGGCCAAGCCGACGCGCCAGAGCCTTCTGATTCATCGTGCCCAGCTCGACCCCATCCAACTCGACGACGCCCGAGCGCGCGCCCAGGACGCGGGCGAGGCAGCGCAGGAGCGTCGACTTACCGCACGCGTTTGGGCCGACAATGACGGTCAACTCCCCCTCTAAGACGTCGAGGGACAACCCCTCCAAGATCGGCGCATCCTTCCCGTAGCCGACCGTAATCTCGCGGGCCGACAGCCCGCTCGCACCACTGTCACGTCCCATGACCTCACCTCACCTCACGAACCAACAAGAACAGGAGATACACGCCTCCCACGACGCCGGTGACCACGCCAACCGGCAGCTCGTGGGGCGCTAAGAGTCTTTGCGCGACCACGTCAGACACGAGCACGAGGAGGCCTCCCAGGACTGCCGATGACGCGAGCCCCACTCCCCCACCTCCGCACAGGCGACGGGCCACGTGAGGGGCAGACAGAGCAACGAAGGCCACCGGACCCGCAACCGCCGTCGCAAGCGACACCAAGACCATCGCCGTGGCAATGAGCAACACTCGAAGCCTGCGCACGCGAACGCCCAGGCCAGTCGCGACATCGTCTCCCATCGCGAGCAAGCCAAGCGGCGCCGTGCAGGCCGCGAGCGGTAACGAGACAGCGAGGAGGACAACGACGAGCACGCTGACGCGAGGCATCGTCACCCCCGCGAAGGAGCCGGCGCTCCACAGCTGGGCGCGCTGGGCAGCCTCCAGCGGGGCCTTGACGATGAGCAGGGAATTAAGGGCGCGCAGCGCGGCCGAGCAGCCGATACCGACGAGCACGACGCGCACACCCGTGACACGCACGCCGCCCGCACACGCCACGATGAGAGCCCCCGAGGCCAGGCCACCGATCAGCGCGCCCGCGGAGGTGGTCGCCGGGTTGGCGCCCAGCACGATGATCGCGACGAGCGCACCGGTCGCACAGCCCGTCGACAGCCCGACGATGTCGGGACTGCCGAGCGGGTTGCCCGACAGGGTCTGGAAGATTGCACCCGCCACACCGAGCGAGCATCCCACCGCCACCGCCGCGATAACGCGGGGAAGACGGACAGATTGGACGAAGTACACGCCCAGGAAGTCATCCGTGGGGCCGCCGTCTCCCACGAGGCGTCGCAGCGACTGCTCGACGCTGAGCCCGTAGTCTCCGAGCGTCAGCGAATACAGGGCAAGCGCGAGAAGAGACAGAAGTCCGAGGCTCACGACGAGCGCACTGCGCCGGTGCAGGCGCACGGAGAATGACGCGTTCGACAGGAGCGCGTAGCGGCTGGAGGATTCCCTCATGACATTCCCTTCCCGCGCGCACCCAGGACAAAGAAGGGGGCGCCAAACAGGGCGACGACGACGCCGACGGGAACCTCCTGCGGGGCCAGCACCAGCCGCGAGGCAACATCGGCGGCGCACACCCACGCGGCACCAACCACCGCAGACCACACGGCAATAGCACCCTGGCGAGCACCGACCACGCGACGCACGAGGAGGGGCACAGCGAGACCGACGAAGGTCAGGGGCCCACCCAGCGCGGTTGCCCCGCCCGCCAGAGCCGTGACAGCCAAGGTTGCCAAACATCGGATCAGGCGCACGCGGACCCCCAGTCCGAGCGCCGCATCGTCGCCGAGGGTCAGAACGCCGAGCGCGGAGGTCAGCAGCGCGCCCAGCACCGCCCCGCAGGCGATGATGGTGCCCGCCCAGATCAGCGAGGCCATGTCCACGCCTTCGAGGGATCCCGAGACCCAGTAACGAAACTCATTGAACGCGAATTGATGACCGGCCAGGACAGCCTGCGTCAGGGACGCGAGCGCAGCGGAGACGGCGATGCCGGCCAATGCCAGGCGTGCCCGCGAGCCCGCCCCGCCGCGACCGGACAGCATAAAGACGAGCGCGGCCGCCACGCCCGCTCCGACGAGCGCTGCACCCATCGTCACCGCGCGCGTCGATACACCCGCCACTGCGGTTGCCACGACGACGAGGAATGCCGCCCCGGCGTTGACGCCGAGCACGCCGGGATCAGCCAGCGGGTTGCGAGTCACGGCCTGCATGATCGATCCAGCGAGCCCGAGGGCAGCACCGATCACGAGCGCGGCAAGCGTGCGGGGTACGCGCAGCGAGAGCACCACCCGCGCGTCCTGGGTCTGGCCGCCGTAGCGAAGCGCGTCCCACACGAGGGCAGGTTCAATGTGCCGCGACCCCAGCGCCAGCGAAGCAACGATGATGAGGGCAAGGACCAGCGCCGCCACGGCGCAAGCGGTGGCGGCGCTGGTCACGCTGCGGGCTCTCATGTCAGGCCCGCGCCTGATCGGGCGCGCTCATCTCCAGCGTCAGGACGCCGGGACAAACTGGGCTTCGATGGAGGAAACGATGCCGTCCATCAGGAGGTAGCCGCCGGTGGAGGTCCACAGGGAGCCGTCGACGGGGATGACGTGGTCGGCCTGAACGGCACGAAGCGAATCAAAGCCGACGGTCGACTTGGCTTCCTCGAGGGCAGCCGCCGACGCCTCAACGCCCGTGCCGCCGCCCGCAGAGGGGTTGTTGACCGAGGACTTGCCCAGCGTGCCGAAGAAAATCCAGTCCGCGTCGATCTGGTCGATATTTTCCAGCGAGACCGGCTCGGAATGGCCCTCACCGTCGCGGTCCTGGTTCGCGGGGCGCTTCATGCCGAGCGCGGTCAGCGCCTGGCCGGCGGGCAGCTCCTTGAGGATCAGGCCCGCGCTGTCACCCTGCCAGCGCACGACGGAGTAGGTCTGGTCGAGGTATCCAGCGTCCTTCAGACGGGCGCTGACGGAGGCAACGTGCTTGTCGAATTCCGCGAGCTTGGTCTCAGCCTGGTCGGCAACGCCGAGCGCGTCGGCCGTCAGGGTGAAGGTCTCGCGCCAGTCGCCGCCCTTTTGCGTGGTGAAGAAGACGGGGGCAATCTGGCCCAGAGCGCTCAGGGTTTCGCTGTCGTTGTCCTTCACCGACGTGCCGTCGACGAGGATCAGGTCGGGGCGGGCCGCCCCGATCGCCTCCAGGTTCGGCGCGCCAATCGAGCCGAGGATCGGGATGTCACCCGCGCGATCGGCCAGGTAGTTGGGGACGGTGGTCTGGCCGCGACCCGAGACGACACCGACGGGAGTCACACCGAGAGCGAGCGCGTTATCGGTCGTCGGCTCAGACAGCGTCACAACGCGAGTCGGATGGGCCGGGAGGGTCACCTCCTGCCCGGACGCGTCGGTGACGATGCGGGTCTGGGCAGCGTCAGCCGGATCGGAGGACGAGGCCGGGGTGGGCGAGGTGGAGGAGCAAGCTCCCAGGGTCAGGGCCGCCAGGGCCACGGCCACGATGGCGCGAACTCGTATCGACGTGTGCACGTGTTCCTCGTTTCGTCTAGGTCACGATTAGGACATAGGCAAGCCTAACCTGGTAATGACTGCATATCCTGACAAGTTCCCCAGTCGGACAGGCTCACACACACCACTCGTCGAGTGCAGCCAGTAGTCCCTCTCTCCACCAGGCAACATCATGCCCACCCGAATAACGCTCCAGCCTGACAAGCGCACCGCACTCCCCCAGCAGGGCGGCGCAACGTTCAACGACGGGGGCCATCGCCACCTCGCGTGCACCCACCTGACACCAGATTGTCAAGCCGGACAGCGACCGACATGCACCCCTGCCGAGGTCACCCATCAGCGCGCCCTCGCCCCGGCCTCGTACGTCCCCACCCCACCACAGGGACGGAGACTGTGCGATAAAACACTCGACGGGGACGGAGCCGCCGAGCGCGGCCTGAAGCACCGCGAGGCCACCAAAAGACTGACCGGCCACGGCCACGGGACCGACCCCAGCCACGTCACACACCGCGCCCAGCAGCGCGCTCACCGCATCGGCGTCCGTCAGCTCTCGGCGCCTGGCCTCCACATCACCCGCGCCGATCGTCACGACGCGCAAGCCCGGGTAGCGCCGCGTCAACCAGCCCACGCCGTTGGCACGCCACACGTCGCCATCGAAGACGACGAGCGTACGCGTGGGCGCCTGCTCCCCGTCGTGCACGACGACGCATCGGGAGAGCCCGCCTCCGATCCGGGCACGGACCCTGGCCCCGATATCTTCTTCGCGCGTGGCACGCATCGACGGGGCTTCGACGTCACCGCCCGGCCAGGACATCTGTGCATCAGGTCCAACAAAAATCGACGCGGCGTGCCCGCGCCCGTTGACGAGCCTGAGCGGGTTACAGGCGTCGGGACGCGCTTCCTCGACGAGGCGAACCCAGCTCCCCATGTCGACACGCACGCGCGGATCAATCCCACCCGGCCCGCACAGGGCAAATTGATAGCTGAGGATCACATCGGCGGGGAGGGCACACTCCAGCTCGCGGGCACCGTCGCGCCAATCCATGCGGAAGGCCTCGATATGCTCACGCGAACGATCCGTCACCGTATTGAGCAGGAGGTAGCACTGCGCGCGCTGCGGCGCCTCACACCGGAACGTGACGTGAACGGCGTCAACGCCGTCGATGAGCAGGCGCTCCCCCACAAGGGGAAGCCCGCTCGTACCGACGCGCCGACGCGCCATCGCACCGGGCGTCAGCCGACAAAAGCCCGTCTGTGAAAAAGACGATTCCTCGAAGGCCACAGATCAGTCGAAGAGCGAAATGTCGCCCGCGCCCACGCGCGCCACGACGGCATCCCCGCCCGCGAAGTTGATGACCGTCGTCGGCTCAGCAACGCCGACCGGCCCCACCACGACCAGGTCGACCTGGTGGCCGATGCGCTCGTCCACCTCGAAGCCGTCCGTCAGCGGCTCGGTCTCGCCCGGCATAATCAGTGTCGAGCAGGCCAGCGGCTCACCGAGGGCCTCGACGATCGCCTGCGTGATGACGTGGTCCGGGATGCGCACGCCCACCGTGTGCTTCTTCTTGTTCAGCATGATGCGCGGGACCTCCTTGGTGCCACGCAGGATGAACGTGTAGGGTCCGGGGGTGAGCGCCTTCATCGTGCGGAACTCGTGGTTGTCCACGATGACCAGCTCGCCGAGCTGGGCGAAGGAGTGGCACAGCAGCGAGAAGTTGTGCTTGTCGTCGAGCTTACGGACCGTGCGAATCGTGTCCATGCCCGACTTGTTGCCGATCTTGGTCGCGATCGCGTAGCCGGAGTCCGTGGGCAGCGCAATCGTACCGCCGCGCTCCAGCAGGTCAACGACCGTGTTAACCAGACGTGCTTGAGGATTTTCCGGATGCATCTCAACGTACGACATGCATCTATTGTGCACGAAACCCCCACCGGCCGGGGGCCGGATGGGGGTTTCGTGGACACGACTTGCGCGACCTAGATCACTTCTTGTCCTCGTCGGGGGCTTCCTCGCCGCGCTTCTTCGGCTTCGCGTCGACGCCAGCTTCCTTACGCTGCGCGGGCGTAATCGGGGCCGGGGCCTCGGTCAGCGGGTCGAAACCGCCGCCGGACTTCGGGAAGGCGATGACGTCGCGGATCGAGTCGGACTTCGTCAGCAGGGAGACGATGCGGTCCCAACCGAAAGCGACACCACCGTGCGGCGGGGCGCCGTACTTGAAGGCATCCAGCAGGAAGCCGAACTGCGTCTGGGCTTCCTCCTCGCCGATGCCCATCACGTTGAACACGCGGTTCTGGACGTCACGGCGATGGATACGGATGGAGCCGCCGCCGATCTCGTTGCCGTTGCAGACGATGTCGTAGGCGTAGGCCAGCGCGTTGCCCGGGTCCTTGTCGAAGGAGTCGACCCACTCGGGCTTCGGCGAGGTGAAGGCGTGGTGAACGGCCGTCCACGCGCTGTGGCCCAGCGCGACGTCGCCCTCGGCCTCGGCGTCGCCGGTGGGCTTGAACAGGGGCGCGTCGACAACCCAGGTGAATGCCCAGGCGTCGGGGTCGATGAGGTCGCAGCGCTTGCCGATCTCCAGGCGGGCGGCGCCCAGCAGCTCGCGCGAGGGGGTGGGCTTGCCGGCGGCGAAGAAGATGCAGTCGCCGGGGTTGGCGCCGGTCGCGGCGGCCAGGCCCTCACGCTCGGCCTCGGTGATGTTCTTGGCGACGGGACCGCCCAGCGTGCCGTCCTCGGCGATCGTGACGTAGGCCAGGCCCTTGGCGCCACGCGCCTTGGCCCATTCCTGCCACTTGTCGAAGGTGCGACGCGGCTGCGAGCCGCCGCCGGGCATCACGACGGCGCCCACGTAGGGTGCCTGGAACACGCGGAAGGTCGTGTCCTTGAAGTACTCGGTGAGCTCGGTCAGCTCGAGGCCGAAGCGCAGGTCGGGCTTGTCCGAGCCGAAGCGCTCCATGGCGTCCTTGTAGGTCATGCGCGGGATCGGGGTGGACAGGTCGTAGCCAATGAGCGCCCACACGTTCTTCAGGACGTCCTCGGCGACCTCAATGACGTCGTCCTGGTCCACGAAGCTCATCTCGATGTCGAGCTGGGTGAACTCGGGCTGGCGGTCGGCGCGGAAGTCCTCGTCGCGGTAGCAGCGCGCGATCTGGAAGTAGCGCTCCATGCCGGCGACCATGAGCAGCTGCTTGAAGAGCTGGGGCGACTGGGGCAGGGCGTACCAGGAACCGGGCGAGAGGCGTGCGGGGACGATGAAGTCGCGCGCGCCCTCGGGGGTCGAACGGGTCAGCGTCGGGGTCTCGATCTCGACGAAGTCGCGGGCGTAGAGCGCCTCGCGGGCAGCGCGGGAGACCTTGGAACGCAGGCGGATCGCGTACTGCTCGGGCTCGCGGCGCAGGTCCAGGTAACGGTACTTCAGGCGGGTTTCCTCACCCACGTTGCCGGAATCTTCAGCATTGGAGGACACCTGGAACGGCAGGGGCGCGCTGGTGTTCAGGATTTCGATGTCGTCACCCATGACCTCGATGGCGCCGGTGGCCAGGTGCGGGTTTTCGTTGCCTTCGGGGCGAGCGCAGACCTCGCCGGTAACCTTCAGAACGAACTCGGAGCGCAGCTCGTGGGCCACGCGCTCGTCGCGCACGACCACCTGGGCGATGCCGGAGGCGTCACGCAGGTCAATGAAGGCGACACCGCCGTGGTCACGGCGACGGTCCACCCAACCGGTGAGCGTCACAGTCTGGCCAACCAGGTCGGTGCCGAGGGTTCCAATGTTGTGAGTGCGAAGCACTGTTATTCCTTTCGTTGTTACCATCCGCGAGACAGGCGGCGGCAGTGTTATTGTACGCGCGCTCGGTCTGGGAGCACGCTCGCCGCGAGTAGGATAGTCAACATGCCCGCTGACGCTACTTCTTCCTCGCACGCACGCGCCTCGTGGACTCCTGCCGAAATCGGGTTGGCGATCAGTTCCGTCCTCCTCATCACGCTCGTCGCTTTTGAGGAGCTGGCAGCCACGACGATCATGCCTGCTGTCGTCGCATCGTTCGATGCGGCCGCCTGGTATCCGGTCGCCTCGGGCGCGGCGTTGGCGACGCAGCTGAGCGCCACGGTGGTCGCTGGTGCGTTGGCCGACTGGAAGGGTCCGCGCCTCGTTCTGTTCGGCGGCATGGTGTTGTTCGCGGTGGGCCTCGTCATTTCAGCCGTGGCGCCGACGATCATTATCTTCGTCGTTGGCCGCGCGTTGCAGGGCCTGGGCGGTGGCCTTCTCGTCGTCCCTCTCTACGTCCTTATCGGCGCCGTGGCGTCTCCTGGCCATCGACCCGTCTTTTTCGCAGCCTTCTCGCTCGCGTGGGTGCTGCCCTCGCTCGTGGGTCCTGCGATTGCCGGCCACGTCACTGAGGTGTGGGGGTGGCACTACGTGTTCGGCGTCGTGCCTCTCTTCGTCGTGATCGCCGCCGTGCCGGTGGTCTACGTGCTGCGCACGGTACCCGCGAGTGAGGCCAGAAAGGCCGTGCGTCTGGCCTCGCTGGCACGCGACGCACTCCTGGCGGGCCTGGGCGTCGTGCTCCTGCAGCTCGCGGGCGCGCTGGCCTCGCCGCTGTCTCAGCTCGGTATCTTCGCCCTTGGCGCGGCACTCACAGCGTGGGCTCTGCCCCGCCTGCTGCCGCGCGGCACGTTCCGATCGCGCGCGGGAATGCCGTCCGCAATCCTCTCGCGCTTGTGCGCCATGGCATCACAGGTCGGTCTGGCCGTCATGATTCCCCTGGTCCTTCAGCGGGTACATTCCTGGTCCGAGGCCTCCTCCGCTTGGTGGGTCACGCTGGGGTCGCTCACGTGGTCGGTGGGAGCAGTTGCCCAGGCGCGCGTGCACGATCCGATCTGGCGGCGCCGCCTTCCCGTCGCTGGGGGCGCACTCATGGCAATCGGCGCGATCCCGGTCGGCGCGCTTCTGGTTCCTGCTATTCCCGTGTGGGTGGCCTTCATCGGCTGGCTGCTGGTCGGCCTCGGCATGGGCCTCGTCCACGCTCCCCTGTCCGTCATGGCCCTCGAGGTCACGCCCGAGGCCAAGCACGGACGCGTGGCCTCGTGGCTGCAGGTCGCCGACTCAGCGGGCCCGGCCCTCGAACTCGCCCTCGTGTCGGTGGCCATGAGCGCGTGGGCGGCCACCGCCCAGGCGGGCGGGGCGGCCTACGCTCCCTATTGGGTGATTGCTTGCGCGCTCGCCATCGTCACCGTGGTCGCCGTGCGGCGACTGCGTCCCGCTCAGGAGGCAACCACGGCGGACGGCGCGAGCACTCAGTCGTCGTAGCGACGCTTGCCGAACTGGCGGCGTCCGCCCTCACGGCCTCCGTCGCGCTCCCAGCCGCCATCGCGGCCACCCTCACGCTCGCGACGAGCGCGCTTGATGTCCTTCTCCCAGCGCTCGGTGCGCACGCTGCGGCGCGGACGCGATCCGTCGCCCTTCTCGAAGCGGTGCGGGCGCTTCTCGTCGCGCTCACCGTAGCGTCCGTCGCGTCCGTCACGGTCCCCGCCGAAGCCGCCACGGCCTCGTGAATCGCGGTCGAAGTCGCGGCGCTCACGGCGCTCGAAACCATCGCGATCACCGCGCGCGCCCGGACCCTCGTCCACGCGGATGCGCAGCTGGCGGCCCGAGACGTATCCCTTGGAGATGCGGGACAGCTGCTCGCCGGACAGGTCGGCGGTGATGTCCACCAGGGAGAACGTCGGGTAGATCTCGATGTGGCCGATGTCGCGGCCGTCGATACCGCCCTCGCCAGCGATAGCGCCGACGATAGAACCGGGCTTGACGCGGTCCTTCTTGCCAACCTCGACGCGGTAGCGCGTACCGGAGCCGGGGGCCGGACGACCGCCACCGCGGCGGCGCGCGCCGTTCGCCCCGCCCTTGATCGGGCGGTCCTTGTCGCGGCCCGCCTCGAAGGTGGCGCCCACGAACTCGCCGGACTCGTCCAGCTGCTCCTCACGGCGGATCTTGCCGTTTCCGCGGCGATCCTTCTCGTGGCGGGGCGCAGGGCCCTCGTCGCCCACGGCCGTGGCCATCAGGGCCGCGGCGATGTCCTCGACGCTCACGTCCTCACCCATGTCGGCCAGCAGGCCCTTGTACATGTCGAGGCGGCCGCGCTCGATGCGGGCGGACAGGCCCTCGAGGAGTCGGCGGGCACGGAATTCGGAGACGGCGGCGGGCGAGGGAATCTCGACCTCTTCCATCTCGGTGCCCGTCAGCTTCTCGATGCGGCGCAGGCGGCCGTGCTCGCGCGGGGTGAAGAAGGTCAGCGCGCGACCCTCGCGCCCGGCGCGGCCGGTGCGGCCGATACGGTGCACGTAGGCCTCGGGCTCGCGGGGAACGTCGAAATTAACGACCAGCGAAATGCGCTCCACGTCCAGGCCGCGCGCGGCCACGTCGGTGGCGACCAGCACGTCGAGCGAGCCGTTCTTCAGGCGCTCAACCATGCGCTCACGCTCGGTCTGGGCGACGTCGCCGGAAATGCCAGCGGCACGGAAGCCGCGGCCGGACAGCTCGAGGGACACCTCTTCGACGTCGGCGCGGGTACGCACGAACACGATGGCCGCGTCGGCCTCCTCCTGGCCGGCCGCGATGTGCTGGGCGCGGGTAGCCAGGACGCGGGACAGGGCACCGATCTTGTGCTTGTAGGGCACGACCGCGTAGGTCTGGTGAATCGTGTCGACCGTCGAAGACTCCGTGGAGACGGCGACCTTGACGGGATCCTTCAGGTGCTCGCGGGCGACCTTTTCGATGGCGGCAGGCATCGTCGCGCTGAACAGGGCCGTCAGGCGATCATCCGGGGCGCTCGACGCGATCGTCTCGACGTCCTCAGCAAAGCCCATGCGCAGCATTTCGTCGGCCTCGTCGAGGACCAGCATGCGCACGTTCGACAGGTCCAGCGCACCCTTCTCGATGAGGTCGATGACGCGGCCCGGGGTGCCGACGACGACCTGGGCGCCGCGCTTGAGGGCGCCAATCTGCGGGCCGTACGGCGAACCGCCATAGACGGGGACGACGTCAAGGCGAGCGGTGCGGGCCGCGAAATCCTCGATCGCCTGGGCGCTCTGCATGGCGAGCTCACGGGTGGGGGCCAGGACCAGAGCCTGGACGTCACGCTCATCGGCGTCGACGATGGCCAGCAGCGGCAGGCCGAAGGCTGCCGTCTTGCCGGTGCCCGTCTGGGCGATGCCGACGACGTCGCGCAGCTCCAGCAGCGGAGGGATCGCAGCGGCCTGGATCGGGGTGGGCACGCGGAAGCCCATGTCGGTAACGGCCGCGAGGATCTCCTCGGGCAGTCCGAGGCTGGCGAAGGTCACGGTGTCTTCTGCGTCCTCGGTATCGCCCGTGTCATTATCGCCCGTGTCATTATCGTTGACGTCGTCGACCAGATCGTTGTCCTCGTCCATGATGTCGTCGCGCTCATCGCGCTCGTCGAGGTCCATGTAGTCCTCAGAGGGCATAGTTATTCCTTGCTGTTGCATGTGTTGGGGTAGCAAAACCATCGGGGCGGGCCATCTGGGCTCCTCAGCGCGGCCTCACCCATAACAACAAATCCCGCATCCCGCGGGGCACCATAACAAGGGGCTGCGCCTCATCGCTGCCACCAGCATAGCGCGGGCGTTGGTGCACAAGGCGCGCGTGGTCGGCGAACTCACTGTTCAACCATACTGGTGAGTGCCGCTTCACACCCTTTCATCAAGGTGCAAGCGCGCCACGAAGGAAGCAATGCTCACCTGCCGGTTGTCCTCCGCGCGCAGCGGCACAATAACGCAGCGTTCGACCTCATCGCGGCACATTGAGCGGATATCCTCCATGACGGCGCGCTTACGACGCGAGGCCACCCACGCGCAGAAGGCCCGACTGAGCCCGGCACACAGGAGGCTCACCGCCACAGCACAAGCAATCACCGCGGTCGGAACGGGAATCGGACCGATGGCGGGAACGACCGCGTCGATGAGGACCGCTCGACCCAGGTGGACGAGGACGATCCAGGCAGCGCCGATGAGAACACACAGCCAGGCAACCAGCTGAGCGGCACCGAAAACACGCGCGGCCAGGGGCGGGGCTGCGCTCACGCGCAGATTCGCCGAGAGCTCGCGGTGGGCTGCCGCCGGCACGTCGTTAGCGCCCGACAGTGCCCGCTCGATGAGGAGGCCGCGCCAGCGGTCGGGACGCCCCGCAGAGCGCGCTGCGACCTCACGGCGCACAGCATTGGCAAAAGCGGCGTCGTCGGAAGCACAGCGCGTGGGCAACGTCGGGGTCGTCGCGCTCTCCTGACTGCTCTCCTCGCCCAGGTGCAACCGTCGCAGCGGATCGACCCCAACGCGCGCAAGCCAACGCAGCGGGAGCCAGCCGCCCACACGCCTTCCGGCTCGCAGCGTAGAGGCGGCCACGGCCTCGGCGATAACGGGCGCCCCGGCCAGGTCGGCGGCCTCAACCGCCAGGTCGGACGCCATCCCCTCAGTCTCCACGCCGCGGATCGTGCCAGACACGCCGACGGCGTCGCGCACGAGCCGTGCGGCCTCGGCCAGCGCGGCGCGGGCCCGGATCGCCTGACCCGACACCCGCGCACTCTCCCGGGCCAGGTGAGCGGCGAGAATGTCAATCCCCTCGCCCGTGACCGGCGAGACCGCCACGATCGACGCCCCGGCCAGGCCGCGCGCATCGAGGAGACGGCGCAGGTCAGCCTCGATGGACGCGCGCTCATCCTGCCCGAGTGTGTCGATGTGGGTGAGCACGACCGTCACGGACGCGTGCGAGGAGCGCAGGCGCGCGAGCCATTCGTCGTGCAGGCGCGCATCCGCATACTTCTGCGGATTGACCACGACGACCAGGGCGTCCACGCGCGAAGCCAGGCGCCCGGCGACCTCGCCGTGCGAGACCTCAACCGAATCGATGTCGGGAAAGTCGATGATGGCCGTCTCACCAGCCAGGTCCCCCGGCGCGTCCACGCGACGGCTGACGCCCAGCCAGCCGAGCAGTTCCTTGGGCGCACGGCCGCGGGGCAAAACCGCGCATGGCTCGTTGGTCGTGGGCCGCAGGACTCCCGCGCGCACGACCTCACCCCCGGCCAAGGCATTGACCAGCGACGACTTGCCCGCGCCGGTGCCGCCGAGCATGCCGATCACGCACCACGTCGGATCGATCTCGGAGCGATCCGAGGTCACGTCGATGAGCTCCCGGATGCGCTCCAAAGTCTGGGGAGCGATGTCGGAGGCGGCGGCAGTGGCGATCTGGTCCAGATCTGCGGCCGCTGAGGCGATCGGTGTCGAGGCGCGCCTCATGCCAGCACCTCCCTGGCCTGGCCGAGCGCCGCCTCGAGCGCCTCAAGGCGAGAGCGTTCATCGAGGCGCTCCAGGCGCCCAGAAATCGGCGCGACCACCTCGGTCAGCGAGGACGCCGCGAGGCGTTCAAGGGCCTGACGTGCCTGCTTCGTCAGTGAACGCACAGTGCGCTCGCCGAAATAGGATTCGAGAATCGTCTGCGACAGGGCTGCGGACGCGCCGGCGACGCCGACCTCCACGCCCGTCACGCCACCTGTCATCGCGAAGGCGCTGACCATGAGCGAGACGGTCACAATGTTGATTCCGCCAGCCAGTAGGCGGCCCGTCACCCGCGAGGACTCCGCCTGCCCGCGCACGATCTCGGTGATCTCCGCCGTCCACTCCTGGGCTGTCAGGCGGGCGCGCTCCAGAGCCTGGTCCGCGTCGATCATCGCCTCCAGGTCGTGCGCTTCGCCCACGGACTGGGCCAGCCGCAGGGACTGGTCCCACGCACGGTGGTACGTATCCGCCAGGCGTTGGGCGAGGCCGCCGGTCAGGTCGCGGCGCACCTGCACCTCCGGCGCCGCGGTGCCGCGCACGGCACCCCAGATACGCTCACGCAGGCCACCAACGACGCGCGCAAAGGTCCGGGTCATGTCCCACGACCCCAGGACCTCGGCAATGCGAGCGCTCACTTCTCCGCGCAGCACGTCGTTGCTCGAGGCTGAGGCAACCTCGCGCGCGCCCGTGGCCACGAGCGACTCAATGCCCTCACGCGCCGCTTCCAGGCGCCGGTAGCTCTCGCGGGCACCGTCCAGTGCACGCGTCGCCTCCGCAAGAGACGAGGAAATTGCACCCGTGAGGGAGCGCCTCACAATGGCCGCGCGCTCCGACGCATCGTGACCGATGCTCTCCAGGAAAGAGCCGAGAGGAGAGATCGCCGTGATGGGCAGGCGGCCATCCGTCAGCTCCTGCTCGGCGATCGTGATGATCGGAACGTCACCCAGGCCTCGTCGACGGGCGAGAGCAGCCAAGTCCGCGCGCACCTCGTCCTGCGCGCCGACGGGCACTCGATTCAGCACAATGGCAACGCGCAAACCCCGCCCGGCCGCCTCCTCCAGGTGAGTCCACGCAACGGCGTCGGCGTAGCGCGCGGCGCTCGTGACAAAGACCCACAGGTCCGCGCCGTCAAGCAGCTCCGACGCCAGGCGGCGGTTGCCTTCCTCGACCGAGTCGATGTCGGGGGCGTCCAGAATACCCACGCTCGGCCACATCACGTCGTCGACCGCAACCGTCACGGCGTCCAGACTTGTGCCCTCCCCGCCCTCATGCTTGGCCAGGCGCGGCAGCACACGATCCGATAGGAACCACGAGCGGGCACGAGGCGCGCACACCAGGACCGGACGGCGCGTCGTCGGGCGCACGGCACCCGCACGGCTCACGTTACGGTCAAGAAGAGAGTTGACCAGCGTCGACTTACCCGACCCGGTCGACCCACCAACCACGACGAGCAGCGGTGCATCAGCGTCCTCCAGGCGCGGCAGTACCACGTCCTGGAGGCGGCGAAGCGCGCGCTGCGCCTGCGCGCGGCTGCCCGGAGGCATCGCCTCGCACGCCTGCTCGAGCGCGCCCGCCAGAGCGCGGGACGCCTCAACCGCGGTGACCGACACTCAGGGCATCACCCTCTCAACCGAGGGGGCCGCGTCCGCGTCTGGAAGCATCCACGTGGCGGCGTCGGCGTCCACCTGCTCGCCGGTGCGAATGTCCTTGACAGTATCGCTCGCGCCGTCCTCGCCCGGGAACCAGACGAAGGGGATGCCGCGCTTGTCGGCGAACTTGATCTGCTTGCCGAACTTGGCGGCGCTGGGGGCGACATCCGTCGAGATGCCTCGGGCGCGCAGGGCGGCCGCGATCTCCTCGGAGCGCTCGCGACGCTCCTCGTTCGTCACCGCCACGACGACGGCGGTGGGCACCTTGCGCGAGGCGCGCGCCAGCGGCGCCGAAATCATGCGGGAAACCAGACGTGAGACACCGATGGACAGGCCCACGCCCGGATAGGTGCGCTTGCCGTCCTTCGCCAGCGAGTCGTAGCGTCCGCCCGAACAGATCGAGCCGAGGTCCTCGTGGCCCTCAATCTCAGACTCGTAGACGCTGCCCGTGTAGTAATCCAGGCCGCGAGCGATCTTCAGGTCCGCGACGACGGCGCCCGGCATACGCTTGTTCGCGGTGTCGAGCAACGCAGTCAGCTCGCTCAGGCCCTGCTCGAGCAGCTCGCCGCCCACGCCCAGGGAGGCGAGACGCTCGCGCACCTCGCCCGAATCCGCGGTGCGGATCTGGGCCATCTCGAGCAGCACCGAGGCCTGCTCGGCGTCGATGCCGGACTCGGCGAGTTCCTTGGCAACGCCCTCGGGGCCGATCTTGTCGATCTTGTCCAGCCCGCGCAGGGCCGCCTCGACGTCGGTAACACCCAGCGACTCGCACACGCCCTGGACGACCTTGCGGTTGTTCACGAGCACGCGCACCGGCGGGATCGGCAGGTTGTTGAGAGCCTCGGCCATGACGAGGGGCAGATCCACCTCGAAGTGGAAGGGCAGCTCGCCGTTACCGACAACGTCGATATCGGCCTGCGTGAACTCGCGGAAACGGCCCTCCTGGGGACGCTCGCCGCGCCACACCTTCTGGATCTGGTAGCGCTTGAAAGGGAAATCCAGCTCGTTCGCGTTCTCCACGACGTAGCGGGCGAAGGGCACCGTCAGGTCAAAGTGCAGGCCCATGCCCTTGTCCTTAGGCGCACGCGCCCCGGAAGCGGCGGCCTTGAGGGCCTGGAGGCGATCCAGAACGTAGATCTCCTTCGAGGTCTCGCCCTTGGCCTCGAGCTGAGCCAGCGTCTCGACCGCGCGCGTCTCGATGCCCGCGAATCCGTGCAGCTCAAAGACACGGCGCAACTCGTCGAGGACATGCATCTCGATGATGCGGCCCTCGGGGAGCCATTCGGGGAAACCTGACAAAGACGTGCGAGCCATAACGTAATCCTTTGAAAACAAACGGTGCCGACGCTAGCCAATGCGGCGAGCGCGGATCAAGTATTGGTTGGAGCGTATCTCATCCGCCATCGTGGTTGCCGGACCGTGGCCGGGGATGAGGATGGTACGCGGGTCCAACGCGTTGGAAATAGTACGCAGCGAGTGACGCATTTGCGTTTCGTTACCACCGGGCATGTCCGTGCGCCCCACGCTGTCCTTAAAGAGCACGTCGGCACTCAGTGCCCACGGCACCTGCTCCTCGCTGGCGTAGAAGGACTGGTTGTTGACGCGAATATCGAGGGGGCTGTGCCCCAGGAACACCGCAGACCCCTCCGTGTGACCGGGGGCGGGCACCATGCGCAGCCACACGCCCGGAGTCAGCTCGACTGAATCCGCGGGCATCTCGCGCAGGTCGGCGGGCTTGACCCACTCGCCGACGAAGTCGGGCGGCGGCATCGGCAGGAACGAGGCCGGGTCATCCATGCGGTACATGTCCGGTCCGGGCAGGTACACCGGGACGGTGGCACCATCGGCCCCCCACGTGGACACCTCGGCGGCGTCCCACACGTGGTCGGGGTGACCGTGAGTGAGCAGCACGGCTCCAACGCTCACGCCCTCGGCCTCAAGGACCTCGCGGATCAAGTGCTGGATGCCGGCAGAAGGGTCGACAACAAGGGCTGTGCCCGCCCCGGAAGGGACGAGCACAAGCCCATTCGCCGCGTAGAAAGGCGACGGAATAACGTGAAGACGCATGTCACTCCATGGACGAGGAGATCTGCGCGAGCCAGGCGCGCTTGGTCTCGAGGGTTTCACGAACGGCGGAGGCAGCCTTGTTGTCTCCCTTGGCCTCAGCATCGGCGAGGGAACGCTCGAGCTGAGCGATCTGCTCCTCAAGCTGGCCCACCATGCCGGCCGCGCGGGCGCGCGTCTCGGGGTTGGTGCGGCGCCATTCCTTCTCTTCGGCCTCACGCACGGCCGCCTCGACGGCGCGCAGACGGCCCTCGATGCGGTGCAGGTCGGAGGAAGGCACGCGGCCGACCTCTTCCCAGCGGTCCTGAATCAGGCGCAGCTGAGCCTTGGCGCGCTCGATGTCGGTCACGGGCAAAATCGCCTCGGCGTCGACCAGGATGGTCTCCTTGGCGACCAGGTTCTCGCGGTACTCGGCGTCCGTGGCCTCGTCCTTGGCACGGCGGGCGTCGAAGAACACCTGCTGTGCAGCGCGGAAGCGCGCCCACAGGGCGTCGTCTTCCTTGCGCGAGGCGCGCGGGGCGGCCTTCCAGCGGTTCATCAGCTCGCGGTAGGCGCTCGAGGTGCGCGACCAGTCCACGGAGGAGGACAGGGCCTCGGCCTCAGCGATGAGGGCTTCCTTGACGCGCTTGGCCTCGGACTGGGCCTGGTCGAGCTGCGAGAAGAACTGGCGGCGGTGACGGTCGAACTGGGTGCGCGCGGAAGAGAAGCGCTTCCACAGCTCGTCCTCGACAGCCTTTTCCAGGCGCGGGCCGCGACGCTGGAGGGTCTTCCACTCTTCCAGCAGGTCGCGCAGGGTCTGGCCCGACTGCTTCCAGTGGGTCTTGGCGGGATCCTGGGCGACGATCTCCTCGGCGCGCTCAACGACGGCCGTGCGGTCGGCCAGGGCCTGCGCCTTGGCGGCCTTGCGTTCCTCGCGAGCGATCTCCTTGCGCTCCTCGGCGGCCTTCGCGGCGGCCTCGACGCGCGCGCGCAAGGCCGGGATGTCGCCGACGACGTTCGGGGAGGCGACCTGCTCGCGCAGCGTGGCCAGCGTCTGATCGATGTCGCGCGGGCTCAGCGAGGCCAGGCGGTCCTCGAACAGCTTGATGGTGGCCTCAAGGTCGGCGAAGCGACGCTCGTAGAGGGCGTACGGCGACGCGGGAATCCCCTCGGGGAAGCCGCCGATAACGCGCTCCTCGTCTCCATCCTTGACATAGACAGTCCCATCCTCACCGATGCGGGCGAAGGGGTGTTCGGGCACCTCCGACGCGGGAATCGTCGAGGCCGTGGCCTCCTCGGGAGCAGCCGTGACGGCTTCGGGGGTGGTTTCGTTGGTCGGAATCGACGTCTCGGTCACGATATTCCTTCTAGGACGAGGGCTGACGCCCGGCGCGGTCGCGTGCCGATGTGACACACAGGGCTAGTGTGTCACATCTAACGGCAAAATGAGCGAAAAACGCCGCAAAAGGGGACGGATGTAACACCTAACTTCCTGCCCGAGCGCGTCGGCACCACGGCCTCGTCTATGAATCCGAGCCGATACGCACCGCCTCGAAGACCCCGTCCACCCGGCGCAACGCCGAGAGCACCGCATTGAGGTGGCCCAGATCGGCCAGCTCGAAGGAGAAATTGCCGGATGCCACCTGGTCCCCGTCCGTCTTGAGGGCCGCGGCCAAGATATTGACGCGGTAATCCGACAGCACCCTTGTCAGGTCCGACAGCAGCCCGCCGCGGTCGAGCGCACGCACCTCGATCTGGACACGGAACGGGGCCGTCATACCCTCAGAGTTCCACGACACGTCGACGAAACGCTCGGGCTGAAGCTGAGCCAGGCGCTCCGCGTTCGCGCAGGTCTTACGATGCACGGACACCCCCTGGCCTCGGGTAATGAAACCGACGATCTCATCGCCTGGAACGGGTGTGCAGCACTTCGCGAGCTTGACCCAGATCTCGTTCGGACTCAGGCCCGCCACCGTGATGGCTGCGTCGCCCGATACCTCCGAACGAGGCTTCGCGTATCCCGGGGTCACGCCCTCGGACAGCGTCTCCTCGGTGCCGTCTCCCCCACCCAGGTTGTCCATGAGCCGGTTGACGACGCTCTGGGCCGAGACGTGCCCCTCGCCCACCGCCGCGTACAGGCCCGACACATCGGGATATCCAAACGACGTCGCGACCGACATGATCGACTCGTGGTTCATGAGGCGCTGGAGCGGCAGGTTCTGCTTGCGCAACGCGCGCGCCAGCGCCTCCTTACCGGACTCGATGGCCTCCTCGCGGCGTTCCTTCGAGAACCAGGCCTTGATCTTCGAGCGGGCACGCGGAGATGCCACGAACGCCAGCCAGTCGCGCGACGGGCCGGCCTTGTCGGACTTCGAGGTCACGACCTCGACCGTCTCGCCGGACTCCAGGCGCGTGTCGAGGGACACGAGGCGCCCGTTGACCTTCGCGCCGACCGTGCGGTGGCCGACCTCGGTGTGCACCGCGTAAGCAAAGTCGACGGGGGTTGCACGCGCGGGCAGGACAATGACCTCGCCCTTGGGCGTAAAAACGTACACCTCGTCGCCGGCGATTTCGTAGCGCAGCGAATCCAGGAACTCCTCCGGGTCCCCGGTCTCGCGCTCCATCTCAACCAGGGCGCGCAGCCAGTTGGCCTGTTCCTCCGAGCTCATGCGGTCCGAGTCACCGCTCGTCGCATTCGGGTTCTGCTTGTACTTCCAGTGAGCGGCGACGCCGTGCTCGGCGCGCTCGTGCATGTCAAAGGTGCGGATCTGGATCTCCACCGGCTTGCCACCCGGACCGATGACCGTCGTGTGCAGCGATTGGTAGAGGTTGAACTTGGGCATCGCGATGTAGTCCTTGAAGCGGCCCGGAATCGGGTTCCACCGCCCGTGCAGCGCGCCCAGGACGCCGTAGCAGTCCTTGATCGACTCCACGAGGACACGCACGGCCACCAGGTCGAAGACCTCGTCGAATGCCTTGCCGCGCACGATCATCTTCTGGTAGATCGAGTAGTGGCTCTTCGGTCGGCCACTCACCGTGCCCTTGGTGCCCGAGCGACGCAGATCCTCCTCGATCTGGTCGATGACGTCACGCAGGTACTCCTCACGCTGCGGGGCGCGCTCGGCGACAAGGCGGTCGATCTCCTCGTAAATCTCCGGGTACAGGGTCTTAAACGACAGCTCCTCGAGTTCCCACTTGACCATGTTCATGCCGAGGCGGTGGGCCAGCGGCGCGTAGATCTCCAGGGTCTCCTGGGCCTTCTTCGCGGCCGACTGAGCGGGCACGAAACGCCACGTGCGGGCGTTATGGATACGGTCGCCCAGTTTGATGAGCAGCACGCGGATGTCACGGCTCATCGCGACGAGCATCTTACGCAGGGTCTCGGATTGAGCGGCGGCACCGTAGCGCACCTTGTCGAGCTTGGTCACGCCGTCGACCAGGTTCGCGATCGGTTCTCCGAAGTCCGCGGCGAGTTCTTCCAGGGTGTAGTCGGTATCCTCGACCGTGTCGTGAAGCAGCGCGGCGACCAGCGTCGGCGTCGTCATACCCATCTCAGCGAGAATGGTCGCGACCGCTACCGGGTGGGTGATATACGGTTCACCGGACTTGCGCATTTGCCCCCGGTGACATTCTTCGGCCTTGCGGTAGGCGCGCTCAACGACACTGATGTCGGCCTTGGGATGATTGGCGCGCAAAGCCCGCACAAGCGGCTCAATCTCGGGAATTGTGGCGCGTCCGCGAGAACCGAACCACACGAGGCCGGAGCGCACTCGGGACACGGCCGCAGGCAGTGCGGCCCCTGACGTCGTGTCATCGCTGCTCATGAACCAATAATAGCGACGAACGAGCGGGTCCGGGGATCAAGTCGATCCCCGGACCCGCTCGTCTCTCACAACTGGTCACTCAGACGTGCAGGGCGGTCTCCACCGTGACGTCGTCGAGCTTGGCCCGCCCGTTGAGGGCGTCCAGCTCCATCAGCACGGCCAGGGCCTCGACCGAAGCGCCGCACTGGTTGAGCAGGTCCACGGCGGCGCGCGCCGTGCCGCCCGTGGCCAGGACGTCGTCGATGATGAGGACGCGCTGGCCCTCACGGACCGACTGGGGGCGAATCTCCATGCGGGCGCTGCCGTACTCGAGCGAGTAGTCGACGCCGATGACCTCGCCGGGCAGTTTGCCCGCCTTGCGGATCGTCAGCATGCCCAGCCCAAGCTCGGCGGCCACGGGGGCGCCGAGAATGAAGCCGCGCGATTCCAGGCCGGCCACGGCGTCGATGCGGCCCGCGTAGCGCGCGCCGATCAACTCCACGAGTTCCTTGAACGCCGGACCGTTGGCAAACAGGCCCGTGATATCACGGAACAGGACGCCCGGCTCGGGAAAGTCCGGGATCTCCACCAGGTTGTCGCGCACCAGTATGGCGACGCGATCACCGAGTTCACCGATCATCGATGAGTCTTCTTCCTCTGAGGCTGATTCTCGTTGCCCAGACGCTTGCCGGGCTTTATCGGAGCCACCTTCACGGCCTTCGCGGGCGAAGACTCATCGGTGGTGTGGCGGTGCTCGCGCTCGTGCGCGACCGCCGCGTCGTGCTCGCGGGTCTTGTTCGACATCTCCTGGAAGGACACCAGGAGCGGCGAGGCGATGAAGATCGACGAGTAGGTACCCGCGATCATGCCGATGAACAGCGCCAGCGAGATATCCACCAGGGTACCCGGGCCCAGGGCCACGGAGCCGATGATAAGAATCGCACCGACAGGGAGAAGGGCCACAACCGAGGTGTTAATGGAGCGGACCATCGTCTGGTTGACGGCGAGGTTGACGTATTCGGCGAAGGTGAAGTGCTTCTGGTCGTACACGTCCGTCGTGAGCTCACGCACCTTGTCGAAGACAACCACGGTGTCGTAGAGCGAGTAGCCCAGAATCGTCAGGAAGCCGATGACGGTGGCGGGCGAGACCTCGACCTGCAGGATCGCGAAGACACCGACCGTCACGGCGATGTCGTGGACGAGGGCCAGCAGGGCCGAAGCGGCCATGCGCCACGAGCGGAAGTACACGGTCATCAGCAGGGCCACGAGGGCCATGAAGATGACGAGGGACTGCGCGGCCTTGGTGGTCACCGACGAGCCCCACGAGGGGCCAATCGAGGAGGACTGAACCGAGGTCGTGTCAACGCCGTACGCGGCCGCCAGGGCGTCGCGCATCTGGGCGGTGGTGGCAGAATCCAGCGACGAGGTCTGGATACGCACGGAGTCGGAGCCGACTCGCGTGACCTTCGGAGCGCCCTCAACGAGGCCGGTGTCGGCAACGACGCGCGAGGCGAAGGACTCGCTCTGGTCGCTGACACGAGTCACGTCGAACTGGGAGCCACCCGTGAACTCGATCGAACGGTTCAGGCCCATGATCGCAACGAGCGCGAAGCCGATGACGAGGACGGCAGCCGCCAGGCCCACGAACTTCTTGCGGTTGGGAACGACGGCGTAGGACTTCTCGCCGGAGTACAGGGCGTTGCCCCACTGAGCGAAACTCATCATGTCAGTTCTCCCCTTCCTCGGTCACGCCAGCGTTGGCCTCGGACTTTTGCGCTGCCAGGCGCGCCGCGCGGCGACGCTCGGCGATCGACATGCCGTCCCCGGCCTCGTCCTTGTTGGGCGCCGAGGTCGACTCGCCGCGCGCGACGACGCGACCGCGGCCCGCGTACACGAGGGCGTTCTTGGCACCCAGGTGCTCCGGATCCAGGCCCGAGAGCTTGTGGCCCTGACCGAAGAAGCGCGTGCGGATAAGCAGCTCCATCATCGGGTGCGTGAACAGGAAGATCACGGCGATGTCGATGACGGTCGTGACGCCGAGCGTAAAGGCGAAGCCCTGAACGCCACCCACGGCCAGCAGGTACAGGACAACGGCTGCGACGAGGTTGACCGCGTCGGAGACCAGAATCGTGCGCTTGGCGCGGTCCCAGCCCTCTTCGACGGCGGCGCGCAGCGGACGTCCGTCTCGGACCTCGTCACGGACGCGCTCGAAGTACACGATGAACGAGTCCGTCGTCACACCGATCGCCATGATCAGGCCAGCGACGCCGGCCAAGGACAGGCGATAGCCCATCCACCAGGACAGCAGTGCGATGACCAGGTAGGTGATGATCGAGGCGACGATGAGCGAGCCAGCGGAGATGATCGCCAGGCCGCGGTACTGCCAGATCAGGTAGAGGATGACCAGGAGGAAGCCGATGAGGGCCGCCCACAGGCCCACCGTCAGGTGGTCGGTGCCGATGGTCGCGGAGATCTGCTGCTCGGACTCGACCTCGAAGTTCAGGGGCAGTGAGCCAAAGCTCAGCTGGTTGGCGAGCGTTCGTGACGACACTGCCGTGAAGTTACCCGTGATCTCGGCCTGGCCGTTGGGAATAATCGCGTTCATCGAGGGGGCGGTGATGACCGTTCCATCGAGAACGACGGCGAAGTGGTTACGGTCCGGGGTGCCCTGGCCGGACGTGGAACCCTGCGGATCGGAGTTGTGGTAGCCGTACAGAATCGTGGAGGTTTCCTTGAACTTCTCCGATCCCGCGGCGTTGAACTGCAGGGAGACGGACCACTGGCCGGTCGAGCCGCCGGTCTGCGTGCGCACGAGGCCCGCGGTGGCCGACGAGAGGTCGGAGCCGGGGACGGCGACGGGACCGAGGATGTACTTGATCTGACCGGAGTCATCGCAGGCTGCGTAAGGCTTGTCGGCCGGGCCCTCTACGCGCTTAACGTCGGCGGCGGCCGAGCAGTCCAGGGTCAGGAAGTCGTACTGGACCTGCTCGGTCTCCCATGCCATGTCCGAGGCGTTGGCCGGCTCGGAAGCGGGGGTGTCCGACAGGACGCCGTCGCCGTTCTTATCGGCGATACTCATCGCAGTGGCCTCGTCGAGGGCGGTCGAACGCACCTCGCTCTGGCCGGACTGTGCGGCGTCAGCCGACTGGGCAGCCTCAGCCGACTGGGCAGCCTCACCCGACTGCGTGGCCTCACCGGACTGGGCAGCCTCACCGGACTGGGTGGCCTCACCGGACTGCGCAGCCTGACCGGACTGCGCGGTCTGGTCAGCCGTCCCGATCTGCGTCTGTCCCTGTGCAGTCGGCATCAAGTTCTGGGCCAGGCCCATGCGCAGCACCGGGCGGAAGTTCATCTGCGAGGAGGCGCGGATCAGGTCCAGCTGCTCCTGGGAGGGGGTGCCAGGGATCGACACCATGATGTTCGAGTTGCCCAGAGAGGAGATCTCGGACTCGGACACACCCGAGGCATCGATTCGGTTACGAATAATCGAGATTGCCTGAGTGATGTCCTCGTCGGTGATCTCGCGCTGTCCCTCGGCCGTCACGGTCGGGGTCAGGATGAGCTGGGTGCCGCCCTTGAGATCGAGGGCCAGGTCGGGGTATGGCGATACCCCCTTGGTGAAATGCCCAAGCGCAAGCGCCGCGCACGCCGCCACGATGGCGACGATCAGCGTCACGAGCGCGCGCACAGGGCGTCGCTTATGAGATGCCACGGTTCTACTTTCCGTTCAGCCTTGATGACTTACTTCTGCTGCTCGTCGGTGTCCTTGGACGAGGAGGTGGTGTCGTCGAGACCCAGGATGGCCTCGCCCTCGTCGCTGGCGTCCTCGACGTCGGCGCTCTCGGACGCCTCATCTTCTTCTGCACGGGCGAGGGGCGGCTGGCCGCCGATCTCGGCGATCATCTCGCGCTCCCAGTACATTTCGTGACCATCGGTCGTCTCCAGGACGACGATGTCACCATCCAGGTCGACGAAACGGCCCCAGAAGCCGACGCGGGTGCGAACCCACTTGCCGGGGGTCACGGCAGCGAGCTGCTCACGCTTCTCCTCCTCCATCTTCTCCATCTGCTTCTTGCGCGAGCGCGAGCTCCACCACATGAAGGCGATCATGACGACGAGCAGGCCCATGAGGGCGTAGTTGTTCATAATGGCTGGTTCACTTTCGATGACGGTCGGGCGCTTGAAGCGCACTGTGACAGTTTAATGCCGCAGGAGGGTTTTAGCCTAAGTGATATCCGTGCGGCGCGGCGCCGGCCGCCACTCGTCGGTCCTTGTCATCGTCGCACGACGAACGGCGGGGCTCGATCGACGAGGCCCGCTCCCCTAGTCGAAAAGGGCGCCGTCGGGGGCGGGCGGGTTCAGGCCGAGGTGTGCCCAGGCTTTCGGGGTTGCCATGCGTCCGCGGTTGGTGCGCACGAGGAAACCCTCGCGCACCAGGTACGGTTCTGCGACAGTCTCGACGGTTTCCGCTTCCTCACCGATGGTGACGGACAGGGTTGTCAAGCCCACGGGTCCGCCGGCGAAGCGACGGCACACGGCCTCGAGAACCGCTCGGTCCAGGCGGTCCAGGCCGGAGGGGTCCACCTCGAAGAGCTCGAGGGCTCCGCGCGCGGCGTCCAGGGTGAGTGTTCCGTCACCATGGACCTGCGCGTAGTCGACGACGCGGCGCAGCAGGCGATTGGCGATGCGTGGCGTGCCTCGCGAACGCGAGGCGATCTCGTGGGCGGCGCGCGCGTCGATGGGCGAACCGAGCAGGGATGCCGAGCGAGTGACGACCGACTGTAGTTCGTCGGTCTCATAGAACTCGAGGTGCGCGGTGAAGCCGAAGCGGTCGCGCAGTGGGGCCGGGAGCAGGCCGGAGCGCGTGGTCGCACCCACGACCGTGAACGGCGGCAGCGTCAGGGGGATGGAGGTCGCGCCGGGGCCCTTACCGACGACGACGTCGACGCGGAAGTCCTCCATCGCGAGATAGAGCATCTCCTCGGCGGTGCGCGCGAGGCGGTGAATCTCATCGATGAAGAGGATGTCGCCTTCCTGCAGGCCCGACAGAATCGCGGCAAGGTCGCCCGCGTGCTGGATCGCGGGACCTGAGGTCAGGCGCAGGGATGTTCCCATCTCTGCGGCGATAATCATGGCGAGGGTCGTCTTGCCCAGGCCAGGAGGGCCGGCGAGCAGGACGTGGTCGGGGGTGGCGGCGCGCATGCGAGCGGCGTCGAGGACCAGCTGCAACTGGCCTCGCACGACGCGCTGGCCCACAAACTCCGATAGCTTCTTGGGACGCAGGGCGGCCTCGGCCGCGCGTTCCAGCTCGCCCGCATCCGGGGCGACAATGCGCATCGTCTCGATGTCGGGCTGTTCAGCCACGGCCGCCTCCCAGGCTCACCAGAGCGGCGCGCAGCATGTCGGAGGCGCCCAAACCGCTGCCCGCGAGTTTCTCGATGGCCTTGGCGGCCTGTGCCTCGGACCAGCCCAGACCCACCAGTGCGGCGCTGACCTCGGAGGCGACCGCATCCTCGGAGGGCGCGGGGGCGGGGGCGGCGTCGACGCCGGGCAGCGCCGCGGGTGTGCCCAGCTTGTCCCCGATTTCCAGGGCCATGCGCTGAGCGGACTTCTTGCCCACGCCGGGGATGCGCTGGAGCGTAGCCAGATCCTGGTCGCGCACGGCGCGGCGCAGGTCGTCGGGGCGCAGGACGGCCAGGGCTGCCAGCGCGATCTTCGGGCCGATGCCCGACACCGACAGGAGCTTGGTGAAGACGTCACGCTCGTCGGCCGACTCGAAGCCGTAGAGGGTCATCGAATCTTCGCGCACGATCATCGAGGTATACACGGTGATCTCCTGATCGCGCGGGGCCGCCTGCGCGAAGGCGGGCGTCACGTGGACGCGAAAGCCGATGCCCCCGACCACGATGTCCATGTGGTCGAGTCCGACGCTTGCGACGATGCCGCGCAGAAGCGAGATCACTGCTGTCCTTTCCCTGGCACGAGGCCCACCGAGCGGTGAGCGAACATATGTACGATTCTAGCCGCGTCGGCGCCGAGGATCGACGGCACCCGTCCGGCGTTGCGCGGCCTGGGCCTCGGCCCACGCCCGCTGCGCGGGAGTCATCGAGCCGCGCGAGGTCAGGCGGCCCGAGATGGAGACTGCGACCGACGAGTCCTCGGGGGCACCAAGCAGGCCGGTCCCCCGCCACGCGTGCGTGATCGCGATTGCGAGCGCGTCGGCAGCGTCCGCGGGTTTCGGTGCCTTAGCGAGGCCGAGGATGCGCGCGACCATCGTCTGCACCTGCGCTTTGTCCGCATTGCCGTTGCCGGACACGGCGGACTTGACCTCCGAGGGCGTGTGGACCGCCATGGGAAGGCCCGCCCGTCCCACGCAGGTCATGGCCGCCCCCATCACCTGCATCGTGGCCGTCACCGACTGCAGGTTGTCCTGGGCGAAAACGCGCTCGATGGCGACGACCTCGGGCCGGTACTGCTCGATGACGGAGTCGATCGCGTCCGCGATCGTGCGCAGCCGGAAGTGCGTCGCCAGGTCCTTGTCGGTGCGGGCGACGCCGACGTAGACGAGGCTCGCTCGACGCGAGGGGTCCACGTCGACGACGCCCAGGCCGCAGCGCGTCAGGCCCGGGTCGATGCCCATGACGCGCATCAGGCGCGGGTCACCATGTCGACGAACATGGCGTGAATGCGGTCGTCTCCGCCGACCTCGGGGTGGAAGGACGTCGCCATGACGTTGCCGCGGCGCACCGCGACAATTGGGCCGTCGGCGCTGTTGCCGGCACGCGCGATAACCTCGACGCCCTCGCCCACCGATTCGACCCAGGGGGCGCGGATGAACACGGCGTGGAAGGGACCGCCTTCAAGGCCCTCGACGTCCAGGTCCTCCTCGTAGGAGTCGACCTGGCGTCCGAAGGCGTTACGGCGCACGACCATGTCGAGCGCGCCGAAGGAACGCTGATCCTCACGTCCATCGAGAATGGACGAGGCGAGCATGATCATGCCCGCGCACGTGCCGTAGACCGGCAGGCCGGACGCGATGCGGTCGTGCAGCTCATCAAACAGTCCGAAGGAGAGCAGCAGGTTCGACATGGTGGTCGACTCGCCGCCCGGGATGACCAGGCCGTCGACCTGGTCGAGCTCAGAAACCCTGCGCACAAGCAGCGCGCGGGCGCCGGAGTTTTCCAGCGCCCGCACGTGCTCTGCGACGTCGCCCTGCAGGGCGAGAACGCCGATGGTCACCATCCGCGCTCCGCGAGGCGGTGATCGACCGGCAGGTCGTCAACGTTAATGCCGACCATGGCCTCGCCGAGACCACGGGAGACCTCGGCGATGACGGACGGATCGTCGTAGAAGGTCGTGGCCTTGACGATCGCGGCCGCGCGCTTGGCGGGGTCGCCGGACTTGAAGATGCCCGAACCCACGAAGACGCCCTCGGCACCCAGCTGCATCATCATGGCAGCGTCGGCGGGGGTGGCGATGCCACCGGCCGTGAAGAGCACGACGGGGAGGCGACCCTCGCGGGCGACCTCGGCGACGAGCTCGTAGGGGGCCTGGAGTTCCTTGGCCGCGACGTAGAGCTCGTCCTCGGGCAGGGAGGTCAGGTGGCGGATCTCGTCGCGGATCTTACGCATGTGCGTCGTCGCGTTCGAGACGTCGCCGGTGCCGGCCTCGCCCTTAGAGCGGATCATGGCAGCGCCCTCGTTGATGCGGCGCAGCGCCTCACCGAGGTTGGTGGCGCCGCAGACGAAGGGAACGGTGAAGTTCCACTTGTCGATGTGGTGGCTGTAGTCCGCGGGGGTGAGGACCTCGGACTCATCGATGTAGTCGACGCCGAGGGACTGCAGGACCTGGGCCTCGACGAAGTGACCAATGCGGGCCTTCGCCATCACGGGGATGGACACGGCCTCGATGATGCCTTCGATCAGGTCGGGGTCGGACATGCGGGCCACGCCGCCCTGGGCGCGGATGTCGGCGGGGACGCGCTCGAGGGCCATGACGGCCACGGCGCCCGCGTCCTCGGCGATCTTGGCCTGCTCGGGGGTGACGACGTCCATGATGACGCCGCCCTTGAGCATCTGGGCCATACCGCGCTTGACCTGCGGGGTGCCGACCTCGCGCTTCGCGGTGCTCTCGCTCATGGTTACTCCTGCTCTTCCAGCTGGGCACGAACCTCGTCGCTCAGCGACATGTTCGTGTAGATGTTCTGCACGTCATCGGAGTCCTCGAGAACGTCGATGAGCTTGTTGACCTTCAGGGCGCCCTCGAGATCGAGCTCGACCTCGGTGGAGGCGACGAACTGGACTTCGGCGGAGTCGTAGTCGATGCCGGCCTCCTGCAGGGCGGTGCGCACGGCGACGACGTCCTTGGGGTCGGATTCGATGACGAAGAGCTCGCCGGCGTCCTCGACCTCTTCGGCTCCGGCGTCCAGGACGGCCATCATGATGGATTCCTCATCCACACCGTCGGCGGCGGGCACCTCGACGACGCCGCGACGCGAGAACAAGTAGGAGACCGAACCCGGGTCGGCCAGGGAGCCGCCGTGGCGGGTGAAGCCCAGGCGCACGTCGGAGGCGGCGCGGTTGCGGTTATCCGTCAGACATTCCACCAGGAAGGCGACACCGTTGGGGCCGTAGCCCTCGTACATGATCGTCTCGTAGTTGGCGCCGCCGGCCTCGGCACCGGAGCCACGCTTGACGGCGCGGTCGATGTTGTCGGCGGGGACGGAGTTCTTCTTCGCCTTCTGGATGGCGTCGTACAGCGTCGGGTTGCCAGCGGGGTCGCCGCCGCCCGTGCGAGCCGCAACCTCAATGTTCTTGATGAGGCGCGCGAAGAGCTTGCCGCGCTTGGCGTCAATGGCGGCCTTCTTGTGCTTAGTGGTCGCCCACTTAGAGTGTCCCGACATCACTTCTCCCTGTTGGGTGGATAGATACCGGCACATTCTATCGCGTTGAGGGGCGCCTTCCCTATGTGTGTGGCGTCCTCGTGGACAAACGTAAACACCGTCACAGGATCAGGGACGAGGCCGTGGCCGCCTCCCCGGGGCACGCAAGCTAGCGGGTGGGTGGGGTGTAGAAGACCCTCATGGCGCATGTTTCGGGCGCGAGGTCCTCCCACGCGCCGTCGAAGGAGAGGACGAGCGCGGTGGCGGTGGGAACTCCCCTGTCGGCGGCCCCTCGGTCCTCCTGGCGGGCGAGGATGTACCCGGCGTAGGAGATGACGGGTTCGTGGCCGACGATGAGGCCTGCCTGCCCGGTGAAGGTGCGGGCCAGCTCGATGATCTCCTCCTCACCGCCATCGTAGATGGAGCGGTCGTGCCAGGCTTCGTCGGCGCCCGCGCGCGTGAGGATCGCCGCGAAGGTCTCGCGGGCGCGCTGGGCGTCGGAGGAGACGGCGACGCTGAATGCGCCGATCTCGCGGGCGAGGGTCGCCCCGAGGCGCGCGGCCTGGTCGCGTCCGGCGTCGGTGAGCGGGCGGGAACGGTCGGGGTAGTTGTAGGCGGCCTGCGCGTGGCGAACGAGAACGAGGGTTGGCATACTTCCAAGCGTAACCGCATCGGGAGGACACCATGGCTCTGGGAGTCGAAAGCACCTCGGGCATCTGCTCGGCGCGCGAATGCACGAACGCCGCGATCTACCGGATCGACTGGCGTAATCCGGCGATCCACCGCGCCCGCACGAAAACGTGGCTCGCGTGCGAGGAGCACCTGTCCTACCTGGAGGGGTACTTCGCGTATCGCTCGTTCCCCTACGAGGTCTCAGAGTTCGTCGCCCCCTCCTCCCCTGGCGGCGAGGAATCAGGCGCCGAGGCCGCTCAGTCCCACTGATCGAGGGGACGGTCGTTCCAGGTCAGGGCGTGCAGGCCCTTGGCCAGCTCGGAGGCCGAGGCCGGGGCGAAGCCCGGCGCCCACTCGAAGGTGGTCGTGCCCGTGTTCGACATGAAGTGCTTCGACACGAGGGCCTCGTCAATGTCGGCCGACAGCCAGGTGGCCAGCAGGCGCGTGAGCGCGCCGTGGATGACGAACACCGCGACGGCGTCCTCCCCCGCTTGTTCGCGCGCGGCCAGTCCCACGCGGCGCACGGTCTCCAGGGAGCGGGCCAGGGCCTCGCGCCCACTCTCCCCACCCGGCATCCGGTTATCGAGATCCCCCGCGCACCACGACAGGGTCGTGCACACGTATTGCATCTGGGAGGCGGGATCGGCCGCCATCTCCAGGTCGCCCGAGCGCAGCTCGCGAATCCCCGGGCACACCAGCGGCGTGAGCCCGAAGCGGGCGGCCAGCGGCGCGGCCGTCAGGCGCGTGCGGTACAGGCCGGACAGCGCGATGACCGTGGGCGGGGCCGCGACCTCGGACTCCCAGCGCTCCGCCAGGCGGGTCGCTTGAGCCAGGCCCTCGTCGGTCAGGCCGAGGCCGGGGCGGACCGTGTCCAGAGCCCCCAGACGGTTGGCGGGGGTCTGTCCATGCCGTACCAGCACAATTTTCACTGCTGCTCCCAGAAAGCTCGTTCCATCACGTCGCGCGCCTGTCGTGCCGCGCGCAACCAGTCTTCTTCGAGGGCGGTCAGCCCGCCGCTCCCGTACCCGAGGATAGCGGCAAGCGCCCCCAGCTCGGCGCTGTCACGAGGCACAACGTCAAGCTTCACACCGCTCATGCGCCCAGTCGCCAGGGTGTTGCCGGCGCGGATGCGCGTGGCCAGATCCCAGGCATTCAAGAGAATCTCGGCGTCGGGCGCTTCCAACAGCCCTGCGTCGCGGGCGGCCGCAATCGCGTCGGTCGTCGACGACGTGCGCAGGGCCTCAACCTCGCGCCCGTGGCGCATCTGGATGAGCTGGATCGTCCACTCGACGTCGCTGAGCCCACCGGGGCCGAGCTTGACGTGGCGGGCGGGCTCCGTGCCGCGCGGCAGGCGCTCGTTTTCCATGCGGGCCTTGAGCAGGCGGATGTCGCGCACCTCTGCCTCGCTCACGTCCCGGTAGGCCATGGACTCAAAAAGAGACCTGGCAGCCTGCGCCAGCTCACCGTCTCCGATGGGCCGGGCGCGCACGGCCGCCTGGCGCTCCCATGTGGAGGCCCAACGCTGCGCGTACTCCTCGTGCGAGGCGATCGTTCGGCTCATCGGGCCGTTCTTGCCCTCGGGGCGCAGGTCGAGGTCGACGACGATGCCGAGCTGGCTGGTCGCCGACCCCAGGAGCTTCTTGACCCGGTTGACAATCGCCGTCGCGCTGGCCGCCGCCTCGGAATCGGAGGCACCGCCCACCGCCTCGTGCAGGGCGATGACGTCGGCGTCGGAGGCGTAGGAGCACTCACGCCCGCCGTAGCGTCCCATCGCCACGAAGGTGACGCGGGCGCGCTCGGCCCCCCACCGCTCGGCATCCTCGCGCCCCGCAATCGCCAGCGCACCGAGCAGGGCCGCGTCCGTCGCGTCGGCGATCGCGTGACCGCGCGGGTTGACGCCGCCCAGGAGGTCGCTCATCGCGGCGCGCGTCAGCTCGCGGGTGCGCACGGCCCGCACGCGCGCCGCCGCCTCCGTCGGGTCGTCGTGCCGGTCGATAAGGGCGGCCACCTCGCGGGCGAGGCGCTGCGGCTCTCGCGGGGCCAGCTCGGCGTCGTCGTCCAGCCACGCCACGGCCTCGGGCCGCTTGGCCAGCGCGTCGGCGATCCAGCGCGAGTTCGGCAGCATCGTCGTGAGCCTGCGCGCGGCGACCCCCGAGTCGCGTAGGAGCGCCAGGTACCAGTGGGACTCGCCGATGTCCTCGGACAGGATGCGGAAGTTGAGCAGGCCCATGTCGGGGTCCGCGCCGCCCGCAAGCCACGAAATGAACACGGGAAGCAGGTGGCGCTGGATCGCGGCGCGCCGACTGGTCCCCTGCGTGAGGGCTGCGATGTGTGTGAGGGCGCCGGCGGGATCGCGGTAGCCGATGGCCGCCAACCGGTCGCGCGCACCCTCGGCATGCAGGGAAACCTCGTCTTCACGCAGGGATGCGGTGGCCGCGATGATCGGCCGGTAGAACACGTCCTCGTGCAGGGCGCGCACGCTGGCGCGCACCTCGTCGATGGCCGTGCGGATCGCGTCAGCGTCGGGAAACCGCGCCGGGTCCATGGCCCGTCCCAGAACCCGCAGGTCGCGGTCCTTATCGGGGATCAGGTGATTGCGGCGCATGCGCGGCAACTGCGTGCGATGCTCCACGGCGCGCAAGAATCGGTAGCACGAGGCGAGTTGGTCCGCGTCGGATCGGGCGATATAGCCGCCCTCGCGCAGCGCCTCGATCGCCTCCAGGGTCGAGCGCACCCGCAAGAACGCGTCGGTGCGCCCGTGAACCAGCTGGAGGAGTTGCACGGTGAACTCGACGTCGCGCAGGCCGCCGCGGCCGAGCTTGAGCTCACGCGAGGCGTGGGAGCGAGAAATGTTGTCTTCGACGCGCCGGCGCATCGCGCGCGCCGCCTCCACGAAGCCCTCACGCGCCGAAGCGGCCCACACGTAGGGCTGGGCGGCTTCCTCGAAGGCGCGGCCGAGCTGCAGGTCGCCCGCGCACGCACGCGCCTTGAGCAGCGCCTGGAACTCCCAGGTTTGCGCCCATTTGTCCCAGTACTGGCGGTAGGACTCGATCGTGCGCACGAGCACGCCGTTGCGCCCCTCGGGTCGCAGGTTCGCGTCCACGGTCCACAGCGGCGCCTGCGTGCCCGGCCCCGAGCAGGCCGAGGCCGTGGCTGAGGCCAGGCGGGTTGCTTTCTCCAGGGCGCTTCGTTCGTCCCCGTCCGCCCCGGCCTTGGCGACGTAGATAACATCCACGTCGGAGATGTAGTTGAGCTCGCGCGCGCCGGTCTTGCCCATCGCGATGATCGCGAAGGGAACCGTGCCCTCGGGGTCGACGTCGCGGCGTGCCAGGGCCAGGCCCGCGTCCATCGTGGCGTCCACCAGGTCCGCGATGCGCGCGCCCACGCTCGGCATGGCCTCCTCGGGGCTTGCGCTCGTCAGGTCGTCGGCGGCCAGGTGCAGCAGCACCCGGCGGTAGGCGGCGCGCAGGTCGTCGGCGGTGGCCTCCTGCGCGGCCACCCACGCACCGGAGCTGAGCGCGCGAGCTCCCACGGCCTCGAACAGGACATCCCGAGGATCACCCGGATCCTCATTGATGGCGGCGGCGCGCTCGGGCTCGGCGATGACGTAGTCACCCAACCACTGGCTCCCCCCCAGGATCGCGCACACGCGCCGACGGGCGCGCTCGTCCGCGCTCAGGGCATCGACGAGGCCGGGGTCGGCCTCGCGCAAACGCACCGCCTGCAGCAGGGCCTGGTCGGGATCGGCCGACGCGCTCAGGTCACCCACCCACGACTGCCCCGCAGGCAGCTCCTCGAGGAACGACAGGGCCCGGCGCGCGTCCAGGAAGCCCGCGACCCGCAGATCGTCGGGGGTCACCGGGGAACAACCTTCAAGAATTGCTCAAGTTCCTGTCGCGTGATCTGCTGGCGGTACTCCGTCCATTCCTTGCGCTTGTTACGGATGACGTAGTCGAAGACCTGCTCTCCGAGCGTGGAGGCGACCAGCTCCGACTTCTTCATCTCACGCACCGCGTCCGACAGGGAGGTCGGCAGGGCGTGGATACCCATCACCTGGCGCTCGCGATCGGACAGATCCCACACGTTATCCTCGGCCTCCGGCATGAGCTCCATCTTCTTCTCGATGCCGTCCAGGCCGGCCGCGATCATGACGGCGAACGCCAAGTACGGGTTCGCACTCGGGTCGGGGGCGCGGTACTCAATGCGCGCCGACGCGCTCTTCTTCGGCTTGTAGAGGGGCACGCGCACGAGAGCCGAGCGGTTGAGGTGCCCCCAGCACACGTAGGACGGGGCCTCTCCCCCGCCCCACAGGCGCTTGTAGGAGTTGACGTGCTGGTTCGTGATCGCCGCGATGTCCCCGGCGTGCGCGAGCAGGCCCGCGATGAAACGCCGCCCGGTCGTGGAGAGGCGGTACTGCCCCGACGGGGAGAAGAACGCGTTCTCCTCACCCTCGAAGAGCGAGAGGTGCGTGTGCATGCCCGACCCCGGGTGTTCGATAAAGGGCTTGGGCATGAAGGTGGCGACCAGCTCTTCGCGCAGGGCCACCTCTTCGATGACCGTGCGGGCCGTCATGATGTTGTCGGCCGCTCGGACCGGGTCAACGGCCCGCAGGTCGATCTCGTTCTGGCCGGGGCCTCCCTCGTGGTGAGAGAACTCGACGGGGATCCCCATATCCTCCAGCATGCGCACGGCACGGCGGCGGAAGTCGTTGGAGTCCCCTCGGGCCACGTGATCGAAATAGCCCGCCTGGTCCACGGGCACCATGCGCTCAGGGGTGACGGGCTGTCGCAGCAGATAGAACTCGATCTCGGGATGCATCATGACGCGGAAGCCCGCGTCGGCGGCGCGCTCGACGACACGCTCCAGGACGCCGCGAGGATCCGAGGGCGCCGGGCGACCGTCGGGCATGAGCACGTCGCAGAACATGCGGGCGACGGGATCCTCGTTGGAGCGCCACGGCAACAGCTGAAAGGTCGAGGCATCGGGCATGAGCAGCATGTCGGATTCAAACACGCGGGTCAGGCCCTCGACGGCCGAGCCGTCGAAGCCAATACCCTCGGTGAAAGCGTCCTCCAGCTCACCCGGATCAATCGAGATCGACTTTAAGACGCCCGCGACGTCCGTGAACCACAGCCGAATGAAACGGATATTCTTCTGCGCGACCTCGCGCAGCACATGCTCCTGATGCGAATCCACCGTTGTCCTCCCGTAGATAGACGACGGGCCGACCGCAGGGACTGCGGTCGGCCCGGCATAGGCTCCAGTCTACTTGCCCAGACCGAAACCCTTCGAGATGGATTCCAGTGCGCCGGTCAGATCGGAAGGAACCATCCACAGCTTGGACGCCTGTCCATCGGCGATCTTCGGCAGCATCTCCAGGTACTTGTAGGAGAGCAGCTCCGGCGTGGCCTTGCCCGCGTTGATCGCGGCGAAGACCGTCTGAATGGCCTCGGACTCACCCTGAGCGCGCAGGATCTGCGCTTGGCGGGCGCCCTCGGCCTGCAGGATCAGGGCTTCCTTCTGGCCCTTAGCCTGCAGCACCTGAGCCTCCTGCTGGGCGGAAGCGGCCAGAACGGCAGCCTGCTTGGCACCCTCGGCCTTCTTGATCTGCGCCTCACGCTCGGCCTCGGCGGTCAGAATCGTGGCGCGCTTGGTGCGCTCGGCGGTGATCTGCTGCTCCATGGCAGCCAGGACTCGCGGCGGCGGCTCGATCGACTTGAGCTCGACGCGGGTCACGCGGATGCCCCACGGACCCGTCGCCTCATCGAGGACGCCGCGCAGCTGCTTGTTGATGGACTCGCGCGAGGTCTGCGTCTGCTCCAGATCGAGGGAACCGATCAGGTTACGCAGCGTGGTCGCGGTGAGCTGCTCGATCGCCTGCAGGAAGTTCGCGACCTCGTAGGTCGCGCTGCGCGGAGCGGTGATCTGGAAGTAGATCACGGAGTCGATCGACACCATCGCCTGGTCGGCGGTGATGACAGGCTGGGGCGGGAAGTTCGCGACCTGCTCACGAAGGTCGATGCGCGCGGCGACGCGGTCCACGAAGGGAACCAGCAGGTGGAAGCCACCCTCCAGGACCGCCTGGTAGCGACCAAGGCGTTCAACAACGTACGCCTGCGACTGCGGGACAATCCTCACCGCACGCACCAGCGAAATGACAACGAAAACAATGAGCGTGAGGACCACGATCACCGCGATGTTGCCGATGACTTGACCGGAACTCATAACGTATTTCCTTTCTTACGTCTCTGACAGGAAGCGGGGCTTTCAGGAGGCCGAACCCGCAGACGGCTGGGTAGGTGCCGACCCCGCCGGATTGAGGGCGCTCACGACAGCGGTTGCTCCGTCGATACGATCGACGCGCACCTCGGCACCAACGGGAAGCTCAGGGCCTTGCGTTCGCGCGCTCCACTCGCCACCAGAAAACTGGATGCGACCGTGCCGCTCACCCACGACCTCGGTGACATACCCCGTCTTGCCGAGCAGGGCGCCGGTGTTCGTGCGCACGTCGCCGGCCGACCTCTCGATGCGTCCCTTCAGGAAGGGGCGCAAACCGACCAGAAGCGCCACCGTCACGACGACGAACACGATCACCTGAATTGCCTCATTGGCGCCGAAGGCACCGGCGATACCCGCCGCCAAGGCGCCAATCGCGAACATGAGGAACACGAAGCTGACGCTCATGACCTCGATGATGCCGCACACGAGGGCGGCGAGAATCCACAGCCACCAGGTAGTCATATATCCCCCTTAGTCGGTGACGCCGCGCGCCCACCAGCGGCCGTCGGCACGTCCGGCGAGCAGCGGCATTCCGTAGACCTGCGACAGATTGACGCCCGTCAGCACGTCCTCGATGGGACCCTGGTGGGCAATCTGCCCCTGCGACATGATCGCGCAGTGCGTCACGCCGTCAGGAATCTCCTCGATCTGGTGGGTCACCAGGATGATCTGCGGAGATTTCGAACCCTTCATTATCTCCGAAAGCGCAGCAATCAGCAACTCGCGGGCACCCAGGTCGAGGCCGGAGGTGGGTTCGTCGAGGACCAGCACTTCCGGGTCGGTCATGAGCGCTCGCGCGAGAAGGACCCGCTGCGCCTCGCCCTCGGAGAGCGTGGAAAACTCTCGCTGGGCGAGATGGTCAACGCCGAAGATCTCCATGAGCGCGGCCGCGCGCGCGTCGTCGACATCCTCGTACTCCTCGTCATGGGCAACAGCCAGGCCCCAGGCCGCGCTGCGCACGGTGTCCAACACGGACTGGGTGGGGACGATCTTCGCCGCCACGGCAGCCGAGGCCAAGCCGACGCGCGTTGCGACCTCAGCGGGATCGGCGTGCGCAATGTCAGTCTCGGACAGGGTCACGTCGCCTGAATCAGGCGCGACCCTCCCAGAGGCGACTCGAGCGAGCGTCGTCTTGCCCGCGCCGTTGGGGCCGACGATGACCCAGTGCTGGCGCGGACGCGTCGACCACGAGACGTCGGACAGGACCTGCGTGTCTCCTCGCGTGAGGGACACATGGGAAAGATTCAGGACGTAAGTCATGCATCAAGCCTAGTCGTGTTAGACACCGCGCGCGTCTCAGACGAGCGAGCGGTACAGCTCGGCGGTCTTGACGCCGATCGCTTCCCAGGAGAAATGCTCGCGAGCGCGCACGAGCCCGGCCTCGCCCATGCGGCGGCCCAGCTCGGGGTCATCCAGCACGCGGATCAGGCGATCAGCCATGTCACGTTGGAACGTCTCGGGATCGAGCGGCGTGCCCGTGCCGTCCTGCATCTGATCGATCGGCACCAGGTAGCCGGTCTCGCCATCGACGATGACGTCGGGGATACCGCCGGTGGCCGTGCCGACGACGGGCAGGCCGAGAGCCATGGCCTCCAGGTTGACGATGCCGAGGGGCTCGTACACCGAGGGCGTGATGAAGACCTGCGCGGCGGAGAGGATGGCCGCGACCTCGGGCTGCGGGAGCATCTCGGAGATGAGCACGACGCCGGAGCGGGTGGCGCGAAGCTCGGCGACCAGGCCCTCGACCTCGGCGGCGATCTCCGGGGTGTCCGGGGCGCCGGCGCACAGGACGAGCTGGACGTCGTCGGGCAGCAGGCGGGCGGCGCGCAGGAAGTAGGGCAGGCCCTTCTGACGGGTAATGCGGCCAACGAAGACGACCGTGCGGCGCGACGGATCGATGCCGTGCTCCGCCAGGACGCGTGCGCGCAGCTCATCCCCGGCCTCGCCGACGGGTGCGTGCCACTTGTTCAGGTCGATGCCGTTGTGGATGACGTGGACGCGCTCGGGGTCCACGCCCGGGTAGCAGCGCAGGATGTCGTCGCGCATGCCATTGGAGACGGCCACGATGGCGCTGGCAGCCTCGTAGGCAGTCTTCTCCACGTAGGAGGACAGGCGGTAGCCGCCGCCGAGCTGCTCGGCCTTCCAGGGACGCAGCGGCTCGAGCGAGTGAGCGGAGATGACGTGGGGGATGTCGCCGAGGAGCGAGGCGACGTGACCGGCGAAGTTGGCGTACCAGGTGTGCGAGTGCACCAGGTCCGAGCCCTCACACGCGGCGGCAATCTCGAGGTCGACACCGAGGGTACGCAGCGCTGCGTTAGCTCCCTCAAGCTGGGGCAGGTCCGAGTGACCGGTCACCCCCGGATCGGCTCCATCAGTTCCGGGCTCGCGGGGGCCATCGAAGGCCTGCACTCGCAGGTCATCGACGAGGCCGCGCAGCACCTTGGCCAACTCGAGAACATGGACACCGGCTCCGCCGTAGACGTGGGGCGGGTATTCGCGGGTGAGCAGATCAACGCGCATGATGTGGTCCTTCCGACAGTGGCGACGCGTGTAACACATAGTATCCGAAATCACGGGCATCGAAACCGAAACGAGACGGTGCAGCAATCGATGGACATTTGTAATACAGTGTGACTACACCCACGGGCCTGCACCGGTGCGCGCCCAAAACGACCAACGAAGAGGTGCCGTATGGCAAAGAACCACGTTCTAGCGATTGTTCTTGCGGGCGGTGAAGGTAAGCGTCTGATGCCGCTGACGGCGGATCGCGCGAAGCCTGCCGTTCCGTTTGGAGGTCATTTCCGTCTGATCGATTTCGCTCTGTCGAATATCGTGAACTCCGGATACCTCAAGATCGTCGTGCTGACTCAGTACAAGTCGCACTCCCTTGACCGCCACGTCACGAAGACCTGGTACACCTCCCCCCTGCTCGGCAACTTCATTGCGCCTGTTCCGGCTCAGCAGCGTCGCGGGCCCCACTGGTACCTGGGCAGCGCGGACGCCATCTACCAGTCGCTGAACATCGTCGACGACGAGGCGCCCGAGTACATCGTCATCATCGGTGCGGACAACATCTACCGCATGGACTTCTCGCAGATGGTCGACCACCACATCAAGTCGGGCCTGCCGGCCACGGTCGCCGGTATCCGTCAGCCGATCGAGCTCGCTCCCGCCCTGGGTGTCATCGACGGTGAGGACGGCGTCGTGAAGAACTTCCTGGAGAAGCCTCAGCACGCCGAGGGCCTGCCGGACGATCCCACCAAGGTCCTGGCGTCGATGGGCAACTACGTCTTCACCACGAAGGACCTGGTCAACGCTCTGCGTGAGGACGCTGCTAACCCCGATTCGAAGCACGACATGGGTGGCAACATCATCCCGTGGTTCGTCGAGCGCGGCGAGTGCGGCGTCTACGACTTCCAGGACAACGACGTGCCGGGTTCGACCGACCGCGACCGCGATTACTGGCGCGACGTTGGTACGCTGGACGCCTACTACGAGGCGAACATGGACCTCATCTCGGTGCACCCGGTGTTCAACCTGTACAACCGCGAGTGGCCGACGATGACGATGATCGACGGATCGCTGCCGCCCGCGAAGTTCGTCTACGGCGACCAGGATCGCCTGGGCCACGCGGTGGACTCCTTCGTGTCGCCCGGCGTGATTGTCTCCGGCGGTGAGGTCGTGCGCTCGGTCCTGTCCCCGAATACCTACGTCCATTCGTGGGCGAAGATCGAGGATTCGGTCGTTATGCACGGCTGCCGCATCGGTCGCCATGCGCGGGTCGTGAAGACGATTCTGGATAAGAACGTCGTCGTTGAGGAAGGCGCCGAGGTCGGCGTCAATCACGAGTACGATATCGAGCGCGGCTTCACGGTTACCGAGTCGGGCATCACGGTCGTTCCCAAGGGCACGGTCGTCACCAAGTGAGTTCCCCTCACCATCTCGATGAGCCGGGTGCACCGCTGCTGTTTGCTAGCGGGGCACCCGGCCTCGTCGTCACCGACGTTGATTCGACGCTGATCACTCAAGAGGTCATCGAGGAGCTGGCCGAGGCCGCTGGCACTCGCGAGCAGGTCGCCGCGGTGACCGCACGCGCGATGAACGGCGAGCTGGATTTCGCGGAGTCGTTGCGCGAGCGGGTTGCGACGTTGAGGGGCGTTCCGCACAGCGTCTTCGCCGACGTCCTGGCTCGCATCACTCCGACGAAGGGCGCCCGCGAGCTGATCGACGCCGTCCATGCCGCGGGCGGGCACTTCGGCGTCGTGTCGGGTGGCTTCGAGGAGGTGGTCGCTCCCTTGGCGGCCTCCCTCGGCATCGACTTCTACGCGGCCAACCGCCTGGAGGTTGTGGACGGCTATCTGACGGGCCGCGTGCTGGGCAGGATCGTGACCTCCCAGGTCAAGGTGGAGTGCCTGCGTGAGTGGGCCTCGTCCCTGGGTGTGCCCATGGAGCGCACGGTCGCGATCGGCGACGGCGCGAACGACATCCCGATGATGCACGAGGCCGGGGTTGGCATCGCGTTTTGCGCAAAGCCGGCGGTGCGCGAGCAGGTGTCGGTCCAGCTCAACGTTGCCGACCTGTCGCTGGCGATCGCTCCCCTGGGCCTGGCCCCCGCTCAGGGAGCACTCTAGGGTTCGCGGGTGTCGGTCAGCTCAATGAGGTGACCGTCCCAGCCGTCCTTCCATGCGCGCGCAAACTCAAGGATCTGCGCGGGGTAGATCTCGCCGTCGATGCTGGCCGCGGCCTCGTCGATGTCCCACCAGCGCTGCGCGTCGATGACGGAGCGCTCCAGGTCCGTCCATCCGTCTCGGCTCAAGTCAGTTGACGGGGCGCGGGCGATAAAGAACCACTCGTCCTGGCGCGCGGTGACCGCCAGGAAGTCGAACTCGGCGGTCCGATACAGGACGGGCCCGACCAGCTCGTGCGCGTCGAGGCGCAGCCCGGTCTCCTCGAATACCTCGCGCACGGCGGCGGCGCGGGGGTCCTCCCCCTCCTCGATGCCGCCACCGATCGTGAACCACCAGGCGCGATCGGGCTGATCCTCGTCGTGTCCCATCGCCAGCAGAACTCTGCCCGCGTCGTCGAAAAGGAGGACGCGGGCGGCCTCCCGGTGGGGATAGCCGTCCGCGTCCAATGGCCAGTCGAGTGCGCTCATGCCTCCAGGGTAGCCCGCCGACGACGCAGCCCCCACACGAGCAGGGCGACACTGACGATGAACACCGGGATTTCAATCGACCCGTAGGTCAGGTTCCACGAGTCCTCCGGCGCAAGGAAGCCAACTCCGTTGGCCTGCGCGTGCAGGAGCACGGCTCCCGCGAAACCGCCGAGGCCCGCGGCGATCCCGACGAAGACATTCTTCGCGCGCAGGATCGCCCAGCACAGCGCGAATCCGAAGACGCCCGTGAAGATAGCGTGCCCGAAGGCACCGAGGAGGGCGCGGGCCAGGAAGGACTCCCACAGGCCGCTCATGCCGTCCTTGAGTGCCGCCACGTAGTAGCCGATGTCCTCACCCCAGGCAAACCCGAGGCCCACGAGAGCACCCAGGACCGCGCCCTGAGACGGGCGCTCCAAGACCGCGCGCGCAGCCAGGACCAGGATGAGCACACCGATGCCCTTCACACTCTCTTCGACGACGGGACCCGTCACGACCGACGTCACGAAGTAGACGGTCTCACTTCTCAGAGCGCTGGCCTCGACTACGCCGTCCACGTAGTCGTTGCCGAAGCCGGCCATGATTAGTGCCCCGCCGGTCCCCCATGCGAAGGCGGCGATCCAGGATAGGAACGAAGGCCCACCTCGGGCGACAACCGCCAGGAACACCAGCCCCACAAGCGCGCTCAGGCACGACGCGCCCACGGCGATTCCCGCCGTGGCGGCTGGCACACCGCTCAGAGCGTCATATAGTTCGAAGCCCAGCGCGGGAATACTCGCAATGATCACCAGCAGCGAGCACACGGTCAGAGCCCGCGAGGAGCGAGCCGAAAGAGTTTTAGTCACGTATGTTTCCTTTCTGTCGGCGCAATCATGGCCGTTCATACTGTGCGGTTCCTGTGAGGAGCCGGTGAAACGGCCATGAAGCGACACGTCAGAATCGTCGCATACGTGTGAGCTTCATGAAGATCTTGCGTTGTGAGGTTGCTTCTTTCGCGAGCTCTCTCGATTCTGTGATGCGCGCCTTCTCGGGACCACGATTCTTCATGACAACCTGGTGCAGGCCGAGTGTGGCGAGCGCGTACATGAACTGCTTCATTGCCTTCTTCGCCAACGGCCCACCGTTGGACGCCCAGGCCAGGGCGGCACGGCGTGAGCGAGGATCGCACACCATCTGAATCTCGGCGGGGATAATCCACCCCTGCGCCACGTAGGGCATGAGGCCTGCGGCAGCGTCGCGTCGTTCGCGCTTCATCGCCAGCGCGATGAACAAGAACCACAAGAGGAACAGCGGGATGTGGATGAACATGTAGAAGGTGTAGAACAGTTCTTCGTCGCCCCCAGACAGGACAGCAGTGCCGTTCCACGTGGCGTGCAGGAGCATACCCGTGAACCAGCCGAGGGCCACAGCTCCGCATCCGGCGGCTGCCGAGCGGGCACGGGTGACTGCCCACCCTGTCGCCCAGCCCATGCAGCTCGTGTACATCACGTGACCGAAGACACCCATGACGACACGTTGGAAGAACAACTGCCCGAGGTCACCGTCCGTCAAAACTGCTCTCACAAAGTAGGTGAAATCCTCGACGACTAGGAATCCGCAGGCTGCGAAGCCGGCGTAGATAAGTCCGTCGATGGCAGATGAAATGTGGGTACGGCGAGCCCACACGATAACGAGAACGCCAAGGCCCTTCAACAGTTCTTCGACCACCGGTGCACCGACAACGACGGAGAATACTATTCCTTGGACTTCGTCGCCCGTTTGTTCAGTGACGGAGTACTGAACATATTCATTTCCCATGATCGCGAAGAAGACTGACACACCGCCGCCCCACGCTAGCGCGGCAAGCTTCATCCCCAAGGGTTCGGGTTCAAAGCGGTCGATGAAGAGAAGCAGCGAGACGACGATGGCGAGAGGCACGATGCACAAGATGGCCAGGAAGACCGTCAAAACCGGGCCACTTGCCTGGAGGAAACCCAGCACGCCGACGATCATCAGCGCTGCTCCCGCACCAGCAACGACCGACTCGAAGATGGGAAGAGGCTTCTTCTTCGGCTTGGGCACGGACCAGACCTGGGCCGTGCGCGGAGCCAGCGTCGGGTACTGCGCCGTGAGGGGGCCCGGCATCGTGGGGCCGCTGCGCACAAAGGACTCGAACTGAGGCGTGAATTGGCCGACTCCCCCCGAGTTCGAGGCCGTCTGCCCCTGCGCTGGTTGCGCGGGCGACGCGGTCGATGGGCTGGTCACCGGGCCCTGGGGTGTAGAGGCCGAGGAGGCCGCGGGAGCCGACGCCGCCGGCTCAGGCGCAGCAGACGCGGGGACGGCCACCTCGGGCGCAGGCGCGGAAGCAGCCGGAGCCGCCGCAGTCGGCTCAACAGCAGCCGCCGGAGCGGGCACCGAGGAGGGAGCAGGAGCCGAGGCCGCCTCTGGCGCAGGAGACGCGGGGACGGCCACCTCGGGCGCAGGCGCGGAAGCGACCGGAGCCGCCGTCTGAGCGGGCACCGAGGAAGGAGCGGGAACAGACGCCGCGGGCGCTGGCGCGGAAGCGACCGGAGCCGCCGTC